>MNYV01000157.1 GCA_001873285.1 Nitrospirae bacterium CG2_30_53_67 | reverse complement strand
GGTGATCATGCGAGTGGATCTGGATATCGGGGATAAATCGGTTTATATGCAGAAGAAGTGAATCCCGGCGCGCTTGTCCTTGTTTCTTCAGCTCGTTTTCATATATCTTGATCTGAACATGCAAGACCTGAAGCGGAGAGAAGACGATTGAATATCCTTGAGAAGACCGGAAGGCCCGTGATGGATTTAGCGCGCTACATGGGCGACCTCACGCTCTTTGCCTTTTCGGCGATCCGCAACCTCTTCCAAAGACCTCTTTTTTTCAGGCTCATGGTCCGCCAGGTCCTCGAGATCGGGATCCGCTCTTTCCCCCTGACCGCGATCTCGTCTTTCGCAATCGGGGTGGTGCTTTCCATGCATTCCATCCACCTCTTGAAGAAGTTCGGCGCGGTCCATTACGTGGCTGCGGCCGTGGGGCTCTCCGTGGTTAAGGAGCTGGGGCCTGTGATTACGGCGCTGATGGTGGCCGGCCGGTCCGGTTCCGGGATCAGCGCGGAACTCGGTTCCATGCGCGTGACGAGGCAGATTGATGCCCTCCAGGTGCTTGCCGTGAACCCCATGAAATATCTTGTGGTGACCCGGATACTGGCCTGTATGATCGCGATCCCCATCCTGACCGCCTTTGCGGACCTGATCGGCATGGCCGGCGGGATGCTCATGGGGGTTACACAGGGGGGGATCAGCCCGGATCTCTATATGGATATCACCTTCCAGTTCGTACAGTTGAATGATCTCATTCCGGGACTGCTCAAGGGGGTCTTCTTCGGCCTCCTGGTCGGCGTGGTGAGCACCCATGGGGGCTTCCGAGCGAAAGGAGGCACGACCGGGGTAGGCCTGGCCACCACCCGGACCGTGGTGGTCAATTTTCTGATGATCTTCATATCCGATGTGTTTCTGACCCAGGCCTTTATCGTGGTCTTCGGA
The DNA here is from genome assembly GCA_001873285.1 of Nitrospirae bacterium CG2_30_53_67. Classification (NCBI taxonomy): domain Bacteria; kingdom Pseudomonadati; phylum Nitrospirota; species Nitrospirae bacterium CG2_30_53_67. The sequence goes on along the minus strand of MNYV01000157.1, from coordinate 14,158 downwards.
GGATGATGCATGAGTGATGGAGGGAATGGAGAGGAACCGGTCATCCGTGTCGAGGGTGTCGGGAAGTCATTCGGAGATATGGAGGTCTTAAGCGGCATCGACCTCATGGTGCACAAAGGAGAAACCCTGGTCCTTCTTGGCGGGAGCGGTTCAGGGAAATCGGTCCTGCTCGGCATCCTGATCGGACTTTTGAAGCCCGATCGAGGCCGCGTGATGATTCAAGGCAGAGAGGTCACGGCCTTCCGCACGGAATCGGAATGGAAGGAGATCTGGACCCGAGTGGGGTTCCTGTTTCAGGGGGCGGCGCTCTTTGACTCCATGAATGTGAGGGACAACATCGCTTTCCCTTTGGAGATCCATACAAAACTGGATCGGCCCGAGATTGATGAAAAGGTGTCAAGGCTCCTTGCCATGGCGGGTCTCGGAGAGATCCAGGATAAGATGCCGTCGGAGCTTTCCGGGGGCATGCAGAAACGAGTCGCTCTGGCCAGGACCATCGCCCTCGAGCCGGAGATTGTTTTTTACGATGAGCCGACCACAGGGCTCGATCCGATTACCTCGGACACCATCGGAGGTCTGATCCGGGATCTTCAGAAGAGGCTGACGATCACCTCCCTGGTGGTGACGCACGACATCCGTCTGGCCTTCAAGGTGGCGGACAGGGTGTCCATGCTCCATGATGGGAAGATTTTGCTTACGGATTCTCTTGAAGAAATCAAGGGGAACCCCGATCCCAAAGTCAGGGAGTTCCTTTATGGGTAAGATGAAACCACAGAGTCCACAGAGAAATACTCTGTGTTCTCTACCGGTTAGTTTTTGAAATTCGTCGGATAAGGAGGAGGATATGTCAAAGCCGGAATCGAGAACCACTGAAACCATTGTCGGGCTGTTTATCCTGATTGGGCTGGCCGTGATCTCGGTCCTGGTGTTTACCATCGCCGGGAAGCAGAAGCTGTTTGAGCCCCGCTACCGGTTGACCGCCCTCTTTTCCCAAGTCGGCGGACTCAAGGTGGGCTCGCCGGTCCGTCTGGCAGGGCTTGAGGTGGGGAACGTCGAGTCGTTGGATTTTACTGCGGACGGGAAGGTTCTGGCCGTCCTCTCCATACAGACGAGGTATCAGGAACAGATCCGGGGAGACTCGGTGGCCACCATCAGTTCGGTCGGGATCCTGGGGGATAAGAGCGTAGAGATTATGATCGGTTCCAAAGAGAAGATGATCATCCCGAACGGGGCCGGTATCCCATCCAAGGACCCCTTCGATATTGCCGGCGTTGTGGACCAGTTGTCGCCCATGGTGGCCAAGGTGGATCAAATTCTCACCCATCTCTCCAGGATCACCGGGGAGTTCTCCATGGAAAAAATTCCCATGGCAGCCGCTCTGGAGCATGCCGATAATATCTTGAAGAAGGTAGACCAGGGAAAAGGATCCATCGGTTCGGCCGTGAACGACCCGGCGCTCTATAATGAATTCGTCTCACTGGTTCGTTCCGGCAGTGAAGCTGCAGAAGCCTTGAAAAAAACAATGGCCGGGATCGAGCCGGCTTCAGCGGATCTACCGGCTTTGATGGACTCTACGAGAAAGGCCATGGAAGACATCAGCGCTGTCTCAAGGGACCTGCTTAAAAGCTCGGAGCATTTTCCCGAGATCACCCTCCGAGTGGACGAAACCACGAAAAATCTCCTGACAGCATCCAGAGACCTCCCGGCCATTTCAGGATCATTCCGGAACGCGGCACGGGGGGCCGAGGACGTGATGGAGTCGGCCAAACGGAACTGGCTGATACGCGGCAACCTCCCGGAACGTCCCACGGCTGAAGAGAGAATCCTGCTGGAGGCTTCTCCATTTCATGATCAGGAGACCGAGCCATGATGAGATTTTGGTTTTTCCTGCCGATGATTTTTTGTCTGGTTCTGAATTCGGCTTGTGCGCCGCGCCGCGCGGTTCTCGGTCCGGTTCGCGGCCTCTCCGCCGAGGCCAACCAAGCCGGAATGAAACAGTTCTCCCTCGGCAACCTCAGCGCCGCCCAATCGGAATTTGAACGGGCCCTTCGGCTGAACCGGAGCATCGATTACCGGGAAGGGGCATTGATTGATCTGAACAACCTGGGGGCTATCCGGCTGAAACACTCTGACCCGGACGGCGCGCTGGAGTTTTTTCAAGAGGCGCTCAAGCTGTCCAGGGCCGTATCCGACCGGGCCGCAGAGGCCGACATCCTCATCCATATGGGCGATGCCTACGTCATGAAAGAGGAATATGAAAAGGCGCGTTCCGCTTACGAATCGGCTGAGAATATTTCTCTTGAGAATCGTGACACCCGATCAAGGAAAACGGCCCTCGGAAGGCTCGGCGGGCTGAAGATCACCCTTCAGGCATGGGAGGATGCCGAGGCATATCTCAGGGAGGCCTACCGTCTGGACCAGGAGGCCGGGGACGAGCCCGGCATGGCCTCGAGAGAGAGCGGCCTCGGCGTTCTGGCCATGAACCGGGACCGCCCTGAAGAGGCGCTGGCGCTTCTTACCTCCGCCCTAAAGAGGCACCGCAAGTTGGAAATTCCATCCGGCGTCTCTCTGGACCTGCAAAGGCTCGCCCGGTTTCATCTCAGCCGAGGCCAAAGCTCCCTGGCTGAGGAATATGCCGGGCGTTCCTTTCTCTCGCATACGGCTTCGGATGATCTTTCCGGCGCCGTGCAGGATCTGCTGATTCTTGCCAGGATCTACCATGAAAAGGGAGATGATCCAAAGGTTCGTGAAACGCTGAATCGCGCCGAAGAGATGCTCAAGGGGCACGAAGACAGCAAGGATCTGTACAAGAACATAGAGACAGCGGAGTCGGCGCTGGGACTGAAGCCTTAAGATATCCTCAGGTTAAGAGGAGGTAAAAAGGGTTCGAGGATTCCAGGGTTCGAGGGGTCAAGTGAAATACTTCAAAGAAAGCAAAATCTCCAGAGAAAAACCCTTGAACCCTTGACCCCTATGACCCTCGGCCCCTTATGTTTTTAGCATTTCACTTGGCCCCTGGAATCCTTGAACCCTCGAACCCTTCTGTTTTCCCCAAAATCCCGCTATCCCATCTCTTTGAGCGTCTTTTCAACCTCTTTCTTTTCAGGAAAGTCCGTTCCGAGATCAAGGGCCTTTTTAAAGGCCTCTTTTGACTTCTCTTTGTTCCCCTGTTTCAGATGGGCCAGGCCGAGGTGATAATAGATCCTCGGTTCTTTGCCTGCTTTTTCGATGCTCTCTTCAAACAGATTGACGGCCTTGTCATAAAGGCCCTTTTTATAATAGACCCAGCCGAGGGTGTCCTTGATGTAGGGGTTCTCCGGGCTCTTCTCCATGGCGTCCTGCGCCAGTGTCAAGGCGCGGTCCATGTTGTTTCCATACTCCACATAAAGAAACGCGAGGTTGTTGGAAACAACAGGATTCTTCGGGCTGATCTCAAGGATCTTCTCATAGCTTTGAATGGCATCCTGGTATTTTCCGCTGCGTTCCTGGAGCGAGGCGATACGGAAGAGGGCCTCTGTAAACTTCGGATTCTTTTCCGCCGCGTTTTTATAATACGCCATGGCCTGGTCCTGGCTGCCGGACTGCAAGGCCAAGTCCCCCAAGGTCAAGAGGGCGGTCACGTGGCCGGGGTTGATCTCCAAAGCCTTTTTGAGGTTTTTTTCAGCCGCGGTACTATCCTGTTTCAGGAGGTAGACCTGCGCCAGCGCTTCGTAGAAGAACGGGTTCTCGGGCGAGCGCTTGATCTGGGTTTGTATCCGGGCAATGGCGCCGTCCACGTCCTTCTTTTTCACATAGACGGAGAGAATCTGTTTCATGACGTCGGCGAGGTTCGGATTGATGGAAACCGCCTTTTCGTAATCCTTGAGGGCGAGGTCGTCCTTGTTCAGCGCCTGGTAGATGAACCCGCGTCTGAAATATCCGTCCGGCAGTTCAGGCTTCAGATCAATCATCTTCTGGGCCGCAGCCTCCGCCCCATCCGCATCCCCGGTCATCCGGCAGGCCTCTTCCAGGACTGGGTAGGCCTCGAAGAACTTCGGCTCCTTATCCAGCAGTTCCTTCATCAGGTCCTTGGTCTCCTGGTATTTCTTTTCTTTGAGGTAAACGCCGGCCAGGGCCATGCGGGCCTTGACCATCCCTGGATTGATCTGAAGGGCTTTCTTGATGGATTCCTCCCCAAGGAGGGTCTCGTTATTGGCCAGATGCGCCAGGCCGAGCAGGACATGGACCTCGGCGTTATCCGGCTGGTCCTTGAGCACGACCCGGTATTCGTCAATGGCCGCCTTGGGGTCATTCTTCTCCATGCTGAGGCGTGCGTTAAGGTAATGGGCCTGTGTATCCTTGGGATTCTTCTTTAAGATTTCGTTGATGTATCCGGAGGCCTTGTCAAGCTCCTTTTTTTCGATAGCCAGTGCGGCGAGCCTCCGTTTGGGTTCGAGGGACTCCGGGTCGATCTTCAGGCAGGCCTGATAGGTTTCCATGGCTTTGTCAGGCTGGTTGATGAGGAGATAGAGGTCTCCTGCAAGAATCTTTTTCTGGAGATCCTGCGGATAGTCTTTGACCAGTTTTGCAATGATCCCTTCGGCTTCCTCCTTGTTTCCTCCGGACAGGTAGTACTTGACCAGGCCGGCACGGAAATCCATGGTCTCCGGAAACCGTTCGGTCCCCTGCAGGAGGACGGCCTCGGCCTCTTTTTTCTTGCCTTGGACAAGGTAAAGCTCGGCAAGGGACAGAACCAGGCCGCTGTTTTTCGGTTCAATCTCCATGGCCTGCTTCAGGGCTTCTTCGGCCTTGTCCGGGTTCTCATGGGCCTGGTAAAACCGTGCAAGGGTGGTATAGGTCTTGATATTCTTTTTATCCATATTCAGGGCTTCGAGCAGGACCTTTTCCGCTTCCGCAATTTCTTTTTTCATGTCGTAGATCTGCGCCATAAAGATCCTGACGTCCACAGAATCCGGCTTCTTCACGAGGACTTTCCTGGCCTGTTCCATGGCGCCGTCCAGATCTTTTTTGATCAGCAGACAATTCCCTTTTAATTGAAGGGCCTCTTGGTTTTCCGGATCTTTCCCCAGAATCAGGTCAGCCTTCTCCAGGGCCTGGTCGGGCTGTCGTGCGAGAAGCAGGATCTCTCCGACGGCAAGCTGCGCCTTGAGGTGATTCGGATCCAGTTCCACGGTCTTCATCAGACTCCCATAGGCATTGTTGATATCCTGGAGCTTGAGATAGGTGAGTCCCAACTGGTAATATCCCTCCGCATATTTCTGATCGATCTGTACGGTATTTTTGAATTCAATCAGCGCCTCCTTGTATTTTTCTTCCGCGTAATACTTCTTCCCCTGTTCCAGATATTTGTTTCTTCTCTGTTCCAGACTGCCGCAGGCCGCCGACGTCAGGATGAAAAACCACAGCAGCAGGTAAGAAATTTTCCGGATCCTTAATTTGGCCATCATGTTCCCCCGTATAAAAAATTGTTTCCGGCAAAAGACAAACTATCGGATCTTCAACCGGTCTTCCATCCAGTTCATAGCGGCCATCATAAAGCCGAGCATGAGGAATGCGCCGGGAGGAAGGATCATCACGATCATGGGGAGATACCCCTTGCCGAAGAGGACCATGCCGAAGAGGGTCCCGTTCCCCAGGATCTCCCGGATGCTTCCCAAGGTCGTCAGGGCCAGGGTGAAGCCGAGTCCCATGCCGAGACCGTCGATCATCGAGTAGAGGACGGTGTTTCTGGACGCAAAGGCTTCCGCTCGGCCGAGGATGATGCAGTTGACCACAATCAGAGGGATAAAGAGACCCAGAGACTTATGCAGGTTATGGCTGAAGGCGTTCATGAGAAGGTCCACCACGGTCACAAAGGTGGCGATCAGCACGATAAAGGCGGGGATCCGTACTTTGCTGGGAATAAAATTTCTCAAGAGGGCCACAGCCATGTTCGAACCGATGAGCACCGCAAGAGTTGCGAGCCCCATGCCCATGCCGTTCAACGCGCTGGTGGTGGTTGCCAGGGTGGGGCATGTCCCGAGCACCAGCCTGAGAATCGGATTTTCCTTCCAGAGTCCTTTGGTGAATTCCTGAATCAGTTTCATGGTCTCCTCTTTTCCCTCAGCAGGTGTGTTTTAAAAACCTAACCACAGAGCTGTGGTTTCATCTCTTGCCGGAACCAGGGCTTATCCCTGAAACTCATGTTTGTGAAATTCAAGCCCTTTTTTTACCGCGCTGACCACGGCCCTCGGCGAGATGGTGGCCCCGGTGATCTGATCGATCTCACCGCCGTCTTTTTTGACCTTCAGGTTATTTTCCAGGGACTTGCCTATCAGTCCTCCGGGGCCGCTTCCCCTCCCTGGCCAGGTCTCAACACTTGCAATCTTGGCGCCCAGGCCGGGGGTTTCACTCAGGCTGAGAATCTCGATACCGGTGATCTTTCCTTCCGGGCTGACGCCCATCATGATTTCAATATCTCCGCCATAGCCGTCGTGCGCTACCACCACAAAGGCCCTTCCGATGATCTTTCCTTGCTGTTTGGCGGTATAGACCTTTGTCATGACATCGTTTCCTTTCTTGTCTATGCCGATCTTCTTTTCAACAAATTCTTCGTCGACCTTGTTGTCAAAGGGAGGGAGCACACCGCGGAGGGCCTGCCGCGTCTCCTCGGCCTTGGCCTCGGCAATGGGCGCCCTGGTGATGTCATTGACCTTGGCCAGAAGGCCGGCAGCCACCACGCAGAAAAGGGTCAGAACCAGAACCATCTTGAACATCTCATTGCGCATCGTCTCTTCCCTTTTGCTTATTCGGGACCCCGGGATTTGAGTCCTGATGTTTTCATCCGCTCTTTTGGAGATGATCCGTTTTTAATGACCTATTCCCGGGCCTTTTTTCCACGGACGGTTCCGAATATCCTCGGTTTCACCCATCGGTCGATCAGAGGGGTCGCGGCATTCATGAGGAGGATGGAGAAAGAGACCCCCTCGGGATACCCGCCCCAGTACCGGATCATCATGGTGATCAGGCCGCATCCGATGCCGAAGATCACCATCCCCCGGCGCGTCACAGGGCTGGTGACCAGGTCCGTGGCCATAAAGAAGGCGCCCAGGATCAGCCCTCCGGTTACGAGATGAAACAGCGGAGAGGCGTACCTTGCCGGGTCGATCTGATGAAATATTGCGGCGGTGACGGCCACCGTGCCCAGGAAGCCGGCCGGGATGTGCCAGGTGATCACGCGCCTTGCGATCAGGTAAAGGCCCCCGACGATCAAGGCCAGGGCCGAAATTTCCCCGAGGCTTCCCCCCACGTACCCCAGGAAGGGATCCATCCATGGGATGTCGGCTATGCCGGAGAGGTTCCCGTGCATGAGCAGAGATTCCTTCATTCTTCCCAGAGGGGTGGCCCCGGTCACAGCGTCAACCGCGTGTTCGAATGCAGGGTGAGGAACGGGCCATCGGGTCATCTGAATAGGCCAGGAGATGAGGAGAAAGACACGGGCCGCCAAGGCCGGGTTGAAGGGATTGTAGCCGAGTCCGCCGTAGAGATGCTTGCAGATCAGGATGGCGAAGGCGCTTCCGATCATGCAGAGCCACCACGGGGCGCCGGACGGGAGGTTCATCGCAAGGAGGATCCCGGTGACTGCGGCGCTTCGGTCCCTAATCGTGATTTTCTTCTTCATGAGCCGCTGGATCAGGGCCTCAAAGCCCACAGCCGAGGCCGTGGTGATGGCCAGCACCCGGAGCGCATCCATGCCGAAGAAATAAATTCCAACGAGGAGCCCGGGGATCAGGGCCAGGATGACCTGGGTCATCAGGTATGGAATGGTCTCGCCGCTTGTGATGTGAGGAGAGGAGGCAAGGACCATGGGCTCGGCCGGAGCCTCGGGTTTTTTCGGGACCTTATCCGCAGATTTTTTTCCTTCTGTTTTTTTTGCCTCTTGTCCGCTTGTCGGTTCTTGTGTGTTCTCTTCCATGGATTTGTGTTTTCCTGTCCGCGTTGGGGGCCTGTCCGGTTAAGGCCGATTTTCATCCCCTATTTTTTCTTTCCGGCCAGAACCTCGGTCTTGCCGTAGCGAAGCAGATGAACCAAGGGCCGCCTGGCAGGACAGACAAAGGCGCAGCAACCGCATTCAATGCAGTCGAGCACGTGATGGATCTCAAGCTCATTCATTTCTCCGGCCTCCACATAGATTCCCAGGAGGCTCGGGTTGATCTGCATGGGGCATGCCTCCAGGCATCTCCCGCAGCGTATGCAGGTGTTGGAATCCGAGAGACTGAGGTCCTCTTCACGGAAGACCAGGATACCGGATGTCCCCTTGATGACAGGGACGTCCAGGGTATATTGCGCGATCCCCATCATGGGGCCTCCGGCAAGGACCTTTCCGGCCTTCCCCTTGATCCCGCCGCAGAACGCCATGATATCCGAGAAGGGGGTCCCGATCCTCACCCGCAGATTTTTTGGGCTGTTGATTCCGGGCCCGGAGACCGTAGTGATCCGTTCGATCATGGGAACCCCGAACCGGACCGCCCTATAGACGGCCGCTGCGGTCCCCACATTGTGGACCACCACACCCACGTCCATGGGGAGACCTCCGGAGGGGACCTCTCTCCCGAGCACGGCCTTGATCAACTGTTTCTCGGCTCCCTGGGGATACTTGACCTTCAGGGGGCAGACCTGGATCGCTTCAATAGAAGCCGTGATCTTTTCAAATTTCTCTATCGCATCCGGTTTGTTCGATTCAATTCCGATGAACCCCTTCTTGACTCCAAGGACGGCCATCAGGATGCGCAATCCCCCCAGGATCTCCTCGGGATATTCGAGCATCAGCCGGTGGTCGGCCGTGAGAAAGGGTTCGCATTCCACGCCGTTGACGATCACGGCGTCAATGGGTTTCTCCTTGGGCGGAGAGAGCTTCACGTGCGTGGGGAATGTGGCTCCGCCCATGCCCACGATCCCGGCTTCGAAGATCCTGGTCTTCAACTGATCGGGTGTGAGGGAGAGGAAATCCGTGGTTTCGGTGATCCCCGGGACCCAGCGGTCTTCTCCGTCTGATTCGATGACCACGGAGAGAACCTCCCGTCCGATGGGATGCGGCATTTCGGTGACGGCGGTCACCGTGCCGGAGACAGGGGCATGGACCGGCGCGGAGACAAATCCCTTGGGCTCGCCGATCCGCTGTCCCTTGAGGACCTGGTCCTTGGCCTTGACCAAGGGCACACAGGGGGCCCCGATATGCTGCTGCATGGGGACCACGGCCCGGCGGGGAAGGGGCGCATCCTCGATAGCCTTGTGTTCCGTATAGCGCTTTTCTTCAGGGGGGTGTATTCCCCCGGCAGGAAAGGTTAATGTTTTCACGAAAGAACTCTCTCTTCAACCCTGTGGATCAGGCCTCTCCAATCCAGTTCAAGGCACGGCCTCTTTGTTGTCCACGGTCTTGGTTTTTCCCTGCTCCCGGAGCTTCAGGATTTCTTCCAGCTCATTCATAAAGTCATTCAGGTCCTTGAACGAGCGATAGACGGATGCAAACCGCACATAGGCCACGTCATCGGTTTCATGGAGCGCTCTCATGACTTCTTCACCGATCTCCTCACTCCGGATCTCTTTTTCCATCCTGTCCTGGAATTTCCGCTCAATCCGGTCCACGATGGCCTCGATGGTATCCATGCTCACGCTGCGTTTTTCGCAGGCCCTGACCATGCCGTCCATGATCTTTTTCCGGTCGAAGGGCTCCCGCCGGTTGTCTTTCTTGATCACCATGGGGAGGATGTCCTCCACCCGTTCATGGGTGGTGAATCGCCGCCGGCAGGAAAGGCACTCCCTCCGCCGCCGGATTGCATCCCCTTCACGCCTCAGTCTCGAGTCCACGACCTTGTCTTCCACATGGCCGCAAAAAGGACATTTCATAGAGGCCTCCTTGGGGTCGTTTTCGTATTGTTAAAATCTAACCACAGAGAACACAGAGTATTGCTCTGTGCACTCTGTGGTTTCGTCTCTCAATTTTATTCCGTGCCGCTCTCCTGACATTGAATTAATTCCACTCCGGCTTCCATGAGCATTTCCCTGGACAGAGGATCCGGGTAGTCCCCTTCGTAAAAGATTCTCCTGATCCCTGCATTGATGATCATCTTGGAGCAGATGAGACAGGGGAGGTTTGTGCAGTACAAGTCGGCCCCGTCGATGCTGACCCCGTGCTTCGCGGCCTGGATAATGGCGTTCTGTTCCGCATGCAGGGCCCTGCAGAGTTCGTGCCGCTCCCCGGAGGGAATGTTCATTTTTTCCCTGAGGCAGCCGATATCCAGGCAGTGCCGAGTCCCGGACGGCGCGCCGTTATAGCCGGTGGCCAGGATATTCTTATCCTTCACGATGACGGCCCCGATATGCCTTCGAAGGCAGGTCGAGCGGCTCTTGACCATGTGGGTGATGTCCATAAAATACTCTTCCCAGGACGGGCGTTTCATGATCCGGCTCCTCCCGGCGGCGGATAGACCGCTAATTGAGTCTGCCGCTATAGACAGGGAACTTCTTGCAGAGCTGTCTGACATCCTCATGAACCTCCTTCAAAACTTTTTCATGATCCATGTTCTTAAGGACCCGGTCGATGAATCCCACGATTTGACGGGCCTCATTTTCCTTCATCCCCCGGGTGGTGATGATGGGGGCGCCGACCCGGATCCCGCTGGTGACCGCCGGCGGGGCCGTGTCGAAGGGGATCACGTTTTTATTCAGGGAGATCCCCGTCCGGTCGAGGACCTTCTCCGCCCGGTCTCCGGTCATCCCGTTGCCGCTCAAGTCCACAAGCATCAGATGGTTGTCCGTGCCTCCTGAGACGATCCGGTATCCCTTTTCCGTGAATTCCGATGCCATGGCCTTTGCATTCCGGATGATCTGTGCCTGGTACTCTTTGAAGGCGGGTGTCATGGCCTCCTTGAAGGCCACGGCCTTGGCGGCGATGATATGCATGAGGGGGCCGCCCTGAAGTCCCGGGAAGATCATCCGGTCTATGGATTTGGCATACCGCTCTTTGCAGAGGATCAGCCCGCCCCTCGGGCCGCGCAGGGTCTTATGGGTGGTGCTGGTGACGAAATCCGCATAGGGTGCGGGGTTGGGATGCAGACCTGCGGCGATGAGTCCGGCGATATGGGCGATATCCGCCATCAGGTAGGCGCCGACCTCGTCTGCGATCTCTCGGAACTTTTCAAAGTCGATGGTCCTGGAATAGGCCGATGCCCCGGCCACGATCATCTTCGGCTTGAAGGAACGTGCGATCTGTCTGAGTTCATCGTAGTCGATCCGGCCCGTCTCCCTGGAAACCCCGTAGGTGAAGGGCTCGTAAAGCTGTCCGGAAACATTGACCGCGGCGCCGTGGCTCAGGTGGCCGCCGTGGGCGAGCGACATCCCGAGAATTCTGTCGCCCGGTTTCAATACGGTGAGATAAACGGCCAGGTTGGCCGATGTCCCCGAATGGGGCTGGACATTCGCATGCTCGGCGCCGAAGATCTCTTTGGCTCGTTCCCTGGCCAGATCTTCCACACGATCCACGTAATCACAGCCGCCGTAGTACCGCTTTCCGGGATAGCCTTCGGCATACTTGTTGGTCATGATCGAGCCCTGAACGGAAAGCACGTTTTCACTGACATAGTTCTCCGAGGCGATCAGGACGATCTGTTCATTCTCCCGGATCGCCTCGTTTTGCAGGGCATCCGCCACTTCAGGATCCGCTTCCCGTAGAAAATCTAAGGACACGATCTCTCCGAATATTTATCCAAGGCCTTGATTTTATCCACGCGTCTCATATGTCTCCCCCCTTCAAACGCCGTCTCCAGGAAGATCTTGACCATTTCTCTTGCGATCCCGGCCCCGATCACCCGTTCACCCATGGCGAGAATGTTGGCATCGTTATGTTCTCTGGAGAGGCGGGCCGTATAGAGATTATGGCAGAGGGCGCACCGGACATTCGGGAACTTGTTCGCGGCGATGGACATCCCGATGCCGGTCCCGCAGATCAGGATTCCCCGGTCAAAGAGCCCTTCGGAGACGCCCCGAGCCACCTTTTCGGCAAAATCCGGGTAGTCCACGGACTCCGTGCTGTGACACCCGAAATCCGTCACAGGATACCCGAGTCCTCTCAGGGTCTCCAGGAGGGTTTTTTTCAACTCAAAACCGCCGTGATCGGCGCCGATGGCTATTTTCATGTAAAAACATTCCTAATGCATTTAAAACTTTGTAATGTTACTGAATTTCATTTGTTTATGTCAAGGAAAAAGAGGTCTTCTGTGTTTTTACGAAATCATTTCAGGTTAAAATGAATGGGGCCGGATGCAGGTTGTTTAATGTTTTGCTTTCGTGGTTTCCTGATCCAGAATCTCTCTTAGTTTTTTCGCCAGTTTTTTCATGGTCAGGGGTTTTTGAAACAGTGCGACTCCCGGGGGGAATGCCCCGTGACGGTCAATCATTTCTGCCGTGTAACCCGACATGAAGATCACCTTGGCCCCGGGATGCATGGATCGGAAGGCATCGGCCAGTTGTTTACCGTTCATACCGGGCATGATGACATCCGTCAGCAAAAGGTCAATATCCCCTGCAAAGGTATTCAGGATTTGCATGGCCTCAGATCCGCTTGAGGCGCCGAAGAGCCGATAGCCCAGCGGTTCAAGCATGTCCACCACCAGCCTTCGAACCGATGCGTCATCATCCACGATCATGATGGTCTCTTTCCCGCGGGGTATTTCGTCCGATGGATTCGGATCTTCCTCTATGACATCCTCCTCCGAAACCGGCAGATAGATCTTGAAGGTTGTTCCATTTCCGGGTTCGCTGTATACGGAAATATGTCCGTTATGCTGTTTCACGATGCCGTAGATCATGGCCAGTCCAAGGCCGGTTCCTTTGCCTTTTTCCTTGGTCGTAAAGAAGGGCTCGAATATCTTTTTCTGGACATCAGGACTCATCCCTTCCCCCGTATCGGTTATGGAGAGCATCACGTATGCGCCCGGTTTGATCCCATCTCCCCGATCTGAATCGTCTTCATTCAGTATGACATCCTCCGTCTCAATCATGAGACGGCCCCCTGACGGCATGGCGTCCCGTGCATTGACCGCAAGGTTCATCAGGACCTGTTCCATGGAGTTGGGATCAGCCGTGATATTCATGATCGGGGACTTGAGTTTGAGCTCAAGCACAATGTCCTCGCCGATCATCCTGCGGAGCATCTTGGCCGTGTTTTCGATGAGGGTATTCATGCTGACCGCTTTCTTGTCGAGCACCTGCTTTCGGCTGAAGGCCAGAATCTGTCCTGTAAGCGCCGCCGCTTTTACAGCGGAATCCTTGATGATTCCAAGGGTCTCGGCCAGCGGGTGGTCTCCGGGAAGATCGCTCAGCGCCAGATCGCTGTAGCCGAGAATCGCCGACAGGATGTTGTTGAAATCATGGGCCACCCCGCCGGCAAAACGGCCGATGGATTCCATCTTCTGCGCCTGAAGGAGCTCTTCTTCAAGTTTTCTTTTCTCGGTGATGTCGGAAAGGGTTTCGATGACCGATACGGTTCTTCCGGACTTATCTTTCATGGGATAAGAGGCTGTTTCAACATAAACGGGTCTACCGTCTTTATCATGGTGGGTATGAACGGCCGAATGAGACTCTCCCGTGTCAAAGACGCTCCTTGCCGTGCACGTTTCTCCATTTTCGTAGCATGGCCTGTCGATACGGTGCGATACCTCATAACAGTGTCTGCCGATCATCTCCTCCACTGACCGCTTCATCTGTCTGCAATAGGCCTTATTCGCGGTGACGATTCTGTATTCAGGGTCGATCACGACGAACCCCTGGTCCACGCTCTCGAGGATGTTTTTGATAAAATCTTCAGATTTCTTGACCCTTTCTTCGGTCAGCCTGCGCTCGGCCATCTCCATCTTTAGCGCCTTATTGGATTCCTCGAGTTCTTCCGTCCTTTCCCTGATGCGGATCTCCAGGGAGTCCCGGGCTTCCCGTAAGCTCTCTCTGGTTTCCCAGTCGAATATTTTCAGAATTCGGGTCATGTTGTACGCGATCATCACAGCGCAGACGGCGCGAAAGACCTGGACGGGAATGCCCACCGTATCCATGAAGGACGAATAGTTCAGCAGCGATGACGGGAAAAAGCTGTTTTTTCCCACAATCAGGCCAGAAAGAAACCCATAAG
>MNYV01000156.1 GCA_001873285.1 Nitrospirae bacterium CG2_30_53_67 | reverse complement strand
TGCAGGGAACCTCGGTGAATCAGGTCCTGATCGGTTCCTGTACCAACTCTTCGTACAGAGATCTCATGATCGTGGCCTCGCTGCTCAAGGGGAGGCGGGTGCATCCGGAGGTGAGCGTGGGTGTGGCGCCGGGGTCCCGGCAGGTCCTGGGGATGCTTTCTGAGTCCGGCGCGCTGACCGACCTGATCGCATCCGGGGTTCGCGTCCTGGAATCGGCCTGCGGTTTCTGCATCGGGAACGGCCAGGCCCCGGAGACCCATGCCGTCTCCATCCGGACCAACAACCGGAATTTTGAGGGGCGCTCCGGGACCAAAAGCGCGAAGGTTTATCTGGCCAGTCCCGAGACAGCCGCAGCCTGCACCCTGACCGGCAGGATCACGGATCCAAGAGACCTGGGCATCTCCTATCCTGAGGTCCGGCTCCCGGATCATTTCTGGGTGGATGACTCCATGATCCTGAAGCCTTGGGAAGACCCCGGCGCGGTCAAGATCGTCCGGGGCCCCAACATCGGAGAGCCGCCGGTCAACGATCCCATGCCCGAAACGATTCAGGGGATGGTCTCGATCAAGGTCGGGGACAAGATCACCACCGACCACATCATGCCCGCGGGATCTCGTCTCAAATACCGGTCCAATGTCCCCAAATATGCCGAGTTCGTCTTCGAAGGGGTGGACCCGGATTTTTCCTCTCGGTGCCTCAAGAATAAGGCATCGGGTATCCACAACATCATCGTAGGCGGGGAAAGCTACGGACAAGGCTCCAGCCGGGAGCATGCGGCCCTCTGCCCCATGTACCTCGGGGTCAAGGTCGTGCTGGCCAAATCCCTGGAGCGGATCCATACCGCGAACCTGATCAACTTCGGGATCCTTCCGCTGACCTTTGACCATGGCACGGATGATGCGGAGATGGGTTTAGGGGATGAGATCCTGCTGCCGGGCATCCGGGAATCTCTCAGACAGGGAAAGAAGCCCACGCTCATCAACAAGACCCGGAACAAAGAGATCCCGGTCTCCTATGCCCTGACCGAACGCCAGAGATCCATCCTTGTCGCAGGCGGGCTGCTGAATTACACCCGCTCTTAGTGGCCCTATTTACGAACAGGACTACTTAGAGAACATTTCAAGGCTGACCTACATTCCCGTCCGGATCTTCTTCTTTACGAAGGCCATGAGCCCGCCCGCGTTGATCAGCTCCCTCATGAACGGGGGGATGGCCGCGGCCTGGTATGTCTTGCCTGTGGTCCGGTTCAGGATCCGGCCGGATTCCATCTCCACCTCGATTTCGTCTCCCTGGGAGATGCCGTTCACGGCATCCCCGGATTCGAAGATCAAAAGCCCCATGTTGAAGGCGTTCCGGTAGAAGATCCGGGCAAAGGATTTGGCGATCACCGCGGAGACCCCTGCGGCCTTGATGGCGATGGGGGCGTGCTCACGGGAAGAACCGCAGCCGAAATTCTTGTCCGCCACGATCAGGTCGCCGGGGGCCATCTTTTTGATGAACTCCGGATCCGCATCCTCCATACAGTGCCTGGCTAGTTCATCGGGGTCCGACGTATTCAAATATCGGGCCGGAATGATCTGGTCCGTGTCCACATCCTTGCCGAATTTAAAGGCGCGTCCTTTGATTGGCATTTTCAGTCCTCCGTTTTAAATAGTCACCCCTTTACCGCAGAGGTCACAGATGCAGAGGAAGATCTTTGTTTTAAACCTCTTGACTCTGCGCTCTCCGCGTTCTCTGCGGTAAGTGGTTCTTTACACAATCTCTTCCGGATGCGTGATCCGGCCGGTCACGGCCGAGGCCGCGGCCACGGCCGGGTTTGCGAGATAAACCTCGCTCTCCGGGTGTCCCATCCGGCCCACGAAGTTCCGGTTGGTGGTGGAGACGGCCCGTTCCCCCTTGGCCAGGACTCCCATGTGACCGCCCAGACAGGGACCGCACGTAGGCGTGCTCACCGCCGCACCGGCTTCGATGAAGATCCCGATCAGTCCCTCCTTGAGCGCATCCTGGTAGATCTTCTGAGTCGCCGGGATCACGATCAGCCGGACATAGGGCGCGACCTTCTTCCCCCGGATGACCATGGCCGCCTCCCTGAGATCCGAAAGCCTCCCGTTGGTGCAGGAGCCGATCACCACCTGATCAATGGTGATATTCGAGGCCTCCCGGACGCTATGGACATTCTCAGGCAGATGGGGAAAGGCCACCTGCGGCTCCAAAGCGGAACAGTCGTATTCCCTGACGTCGCAGTAGCGCGCATCCGGGTCGCTCCGGTAAAAAACGGGCTTTCTCCTGGCTCGGCCGATCACATATTTCTCAGTGATCTGATCCGGTGCGATGATCCCGTTCTTGGCCCCGGCCTCAATGGCCATGTTGGCCATGGTCAGCCGGTGGGACATGGGAAGGGATTCGATGACTTCGCCGGTGAACTCCATGGCCCGGTAAAGAGCCCCGTCCACGCCGGTATCCCCGATCGTATAGAGGATCAGATCCTTGCCCCCGACCCACGGTCTGAGCATTCCTTTGTAGACGAACTTCATGGACTCGGGAACCTTGAACCAGGTCTCTCCGGTGATGAAGGCCGCGGCCAGGTCCGTGGAGCCCATGCCCGTGGAGAATGCGCCGAGGCCGCCGTAGGTGCAGGTGTGGGAATCGGCGCCGATGACCACGTCTCCGGGGACCACGATCCCCTGCTCGGGAAGGAGGGCATGCTCCACGCCCATCCGCCCGACCTCGAAATAACAGGTCAGCTCATGTTCCCTGGCAAAGTCCCTGAGCATCCTGCACTGCTCCGCGGACTCGATGTCCTTGTTGGGGGCAAAGTGGTCCGGCACCAGGGCGATAAAGTCCTTATTGAAGACCTTGGCGGCCCCGGACTCCCGGAACTTCTTGATGGCGATAGGCGCGGTGATGTCATTGGCCAGAGCGATATCCACCTTGGCCGTGATCAATTCCCCGGGCGAAACACTTTTTTCCCCGGCGTGCGCGGCCAGGATTTTTTCAGTGATAGTCATTCCCATGTTGGTCTCCAAAAAGAATTATCAGATTTCAGCACGCGATCTGTTCGACTGAGTTGCATCAGTTGTTCTCTTCTCTTGCTTCGAACAAAGGGTTCGAGGGTCCCAGGGTTCAAGGGTTCCAGTGTTTTTCTCTGAAGATTTTGCTTGCGTTTCATTATTCCACTTGAATCCTTGGCCCCTGGACCCCTTGAACCCTTTCGCAAAAAAATCCTCGGATGAAATTATTGCTTCTTGCGGTTTCTCCTCCAATGTTCCAGTTTATTCAAGGCATTCACATAGGCCTTGGCTGAGGCTGCGATAATGTCGGTATCGGCCCCCTGCCCGATGAAGATCTGGTCTCCCTCCTTGACACGCGTGGTCACCTCGCCCTGGGCATCGGTCCCGCCGGTGATCCCCTTGACAAAGTACCCGACTAAGGGGGAGTCGTTCCTTGTAATTTTCTTGATCGCGGAATAGACGGCATCCACGGGGCCGTCGCCTGTGGATTCCATTTCCACACGCTCTCCGTCCACCCGCATCCGGA
>MNYV01000155.1 GCA_001873285.1 Nitrospirae bacterium CG2_30_53_67 | reverse complement strand
CTGGATGGAAAGGCTCCAAAACGAGGGAGTCCGAGGTGCAGACTTGGTCTTCGCATGCATAGGGCCAGCTCTGGAGATTTACAGCCGTTACTCCAAGGTCGAAGATGCCGAAGGAAAGCCAATTCCCTTGGGCGGTGACCCTGAAGCCAAGGAACCACATAAACGCGGCTATCTCGCCTATGTCTGGGAGACCGTCGGTCGCATCGCCCTCCAAAATATCCTTGGCACGGACGACCTGCCTGCCGCGTCGCGGGACGCGGCGCAGGCAGGGGCCCGCGCTCGGAACGGCGCAGCCGGGGCGTTGGAAGAGGATGCGCGGTTGACGGCGCTATTTCTCTGGACGCTTCAGAGTACGAATGGGGAAGAATCTCACCGCAGAGACGCCGAGAACGCAGAGGAAGAAGAAGTTGAAAATGATGAAGACTCTGCGTCCTCTGCGCCTCCGCGGTGCAAAGGTTTTTCCCTGGTCTTCGATGTCGCCCGGCGTTTTGCTCAGCCCTTGGGGATTCATCTTCCGGATTGGGAAGGACGGATCATTGAGACACAAAAAGGGGTGGTTCGCCTCTTGTCCGTTAGTGAGCGAGCCAGGCAGCTCTTTGGTGATGATGGGGCCGATGCTGTTGCCGACTTGATTGAGCATGATCCTCGCAGGGATTACCAGCAGTTGCTCTTTCCTGAATTGGAAGACAATCCACCGCAGAGGCGCAAAGGACGCAGAGGAAAGACAAAAAGGTTATTTAATGAAGAATCTCTGCGCTCTCCGCGTCTCGGCGGTGAGAAAGAGGCGACCACACTCGACCGGGTACATGCAGCAATGCTGCTTCAGGCCGGCGGGCAGGCGAATGCTTTGCGGATGCTCATAAAGGCTGAGCAGGATCGCGGTCCTGATTTCTTGAGGCTTGCAAATGCCCTGTCGGCGCTTTACCCAAAAAACAGCGAAGAGAAAAGACTTCTTGACGCGATGCTTTTAGCCGTGCCAAGATAGACGAAACTTATGGACATATTGACACAAATTGAAGCAGACGGCCTCATCGCAATGAGGAAGAACTTTGTAGAATCAGTAACGATTTCCCTGCCGCCGGGCAGTGATCATACACACGAGCTTGTCAGCGAAGACACGCGAGAGCGATTTCTGCTCGACTTGTGGCGTCGAACTATACGCTTGTCAAAGCTCAAGTTTCAAAACAGGGGCAGAAAGGTCATCGTCCTTGTCCGTCTCGATATTAATGGGGCACCGCATACGAACCCAGACGGTACACGGCTTGACGGGGCACATCTTCATGTATACTTGGAAGGCTTCGAGGATAAGTGGGCGTATCCGATCAACAACAATGAGTTCAGGAATCCAAGCAGCATACAGGACAGCTTTGATGATTTCTGTAGGTACTGCAATATCATGGCGCCTCCTTTTCAGGACGGATTCTTATGAACAAACAGGAATGTAAGCAGCTCATAGATGCTTATGTGGAGTGGCTTCGCAAGGGGCTGTCGGTAGAAAGCCTGGAAAACGCCTGCGAACTTACTACTCCTTTTCTTGACAGGCATAATGATCATCTGCAGATATATGCAATCAAGGAAAATGGGAAGATCATTCTTTCCGATGATGGTTATACTCTTTCGGACCTTCGAACAAGCGGGCTTGAACTGACTACGCCCAAGCGAAAGGCGGTGCTGGATTCTGTTCTCAAGGGTTTTGGAGTCAAACTTGATGGCAACCGGCTTCTTGTCGAAGCATCCCAGCGAAATATCGGGCAGCGCCTTCACGTGTTCATACAGGCGATGCTTGCAGTGAATGATATGTTTATCATGGCGCAGCCACGGGTCGCTACCTTCTTCTGGGAGGATGTGAGGGCGTTTCTCGACAAACACGATGTGCGGTATAGCCCCCGAGTAAAAATTGCAGGTAGAAGCGGTTTTGACCATGCCATAGACTTCTTAATACCGAAATCCCGGAGCAGGCCGGAAAGACTTGTTCAGGCGATTAACGCGCCAAATAAGAACACTATCGGAACCTACCTGTTTGGCCTCACCGACACTCGTGAGGCACGCGGTGAAGAATCAGAAGCCTATGCTTTCCTGAATGATCAGGACAGGGAGGTCGGAGGGGATGTAATCGAGGCGCTCGAAGCATACGAGGTAAAGCCAGCCGTGTGGTCACACAGAGAAAAATATGTGCAGGCCTTAGCGGGATAGGAGAGGATAATGGAACCCTGGTATAAAGTAGTCACGCCGCGCAAGGAAGTCCGTGAGGGCCGGTCGTTTAATCCGGATGAGTTCGCCATCCACCTGAAGCAGCATTGCCGCCTGGATTTCCTACACTTGGCCAATGCCCTGTCGGCTCTTTACCCAAAAAAACAACGAAGAGAAGCGCCTGCTCGATGCCATGTTTCTGGCGGTACCGAGGTGACGGGGTGGCGGTAGCAATAACAAGAAATGTATGGCAGGTCTCTGGTGGTCCAATTACCCGGTCCTATGCGGACGTTTTTCTAAAATACGGCGTTGCCTTAATTGGGCCCGGTGACGCAGGAGAATGGCGGCCCGAACTGAGCGATGATGAATTTGAAGGAAGTTACGTTCGACGATTTGCGTCCGAGGTCATCCCGAGAGATATATTCCTTCTGAGGGTAAGTCAAGCATCAATTCAGGCCGTTGGGGTTGTGGATGGTGGGTACCAGTATCTTCCTCAGTTCGATGATGTTAACGGATGGGACTTGCAGCACGCAAGGAGGGTACACTGGTCTCGATTACCTGATGAATATAAATTTGATGAGTTAGTTTTTGGGGCAAATCCCCCGCGGATTTCAAAGGTTGGCAATGCAACGGTTTTGGATTACGCCTATCGGTTCATTCAGTCGCCGCCCGTTCATTGGCAAACTGCACCATTGCCAAAGTTACCAGAAGAAGAACCACCGTTGGATGAAGTCCCGATACCGTTACAAGGCTTGGTTGCACAGGCCCATGACCTATTCAGTTTCTATTGGAACCAGCAAGCCTTCGGCGAACATCCGACTGAAGATGAACTCATAGCGCATTTTGTCGTTCCGTTACTTCGCGCTCTCGGATGGCAGGTGGAGCAGATTGCTATTAAATGGAAACGAGTTGATGTATGCGTTTTTCGTTCTTTACCTCGGAATCCTGAAAATTGTCATCTGGTTATCGAGGCAAAGAGACTTGGAGCCGGAGTGGAAGGTGCCCTTGAGCAGGCCAAGAGGTATCTCGTCGAGTTGGGAGTCACCAGGGACATCGTCGTGACTGATGGAATAAGATACAGAATGTACAAGGCAGAAAATGATTTTGCCCCTGAAGCGTATGCAAATTTGTATCGCCTGAAAAGTTCTGCATTGAAGCTTTTTGAGCATTTGAGAAGACCATTGGGAGGGGAATAGTCATGGAACCTTGGTATAAGGTGGTTAGTTTGTGAAAGGAAGGGCAGGCCCACGGCTTTCGGGCGCTCATCAAGGCCGAGCAGGATCGTGGCCCAGATTTCTTAAGGCTTGCAAATGCCCTCTCGGCTCTTTACCCAAAGGGATCAGAGGAAAAAAGGCTCTTGGACGCCATGCTGCTCGCGGTACCGCGATAAGGATTCACCGCAGAGGCGCGGAGAACGCAGAGGAAAGACGAAGATAGTAATGGATGTCAAAGCAATGAATTAAGAAGGATTCACCGCTGAGGCGCAGAGGACGCAGAGAAAAGCGATATGAAGGAAATCACTGAAAAGATAATCGGGGCAGCTATTGAGGTCCATAAGACTATTGGGCCTGGTTTGTTGGAATCTGCCTATGAGGAATGCCTCGCCCATGAAATGCAGCTACGAGGTCTGAAATTCGATAGACAAGTTCCCTTGCCCGTGACATACAAGGGTGTGAAACTGGAGTGTGGATACCGATTGGACTTCCTTGTAGAAGAAGCGGTGGTACTCGAACTGAAGGTGGTGGACGCCCTTCAACCCATCCACGAAGCCCAATTGTTGACCTACCTGAAGCTTGGCGGGTGGACAGTCGGGCTAAAGAATTCTCCGCGGTCTCTGCGCCTCCGCGGTGAAAGGAGTTTTTATGGAACCCTGGTACAAGGTGGCAACACCACGAAAAGAAGTTCGAGAGGGCCGTTCATTTAATCCGGATGAGTTTGCCATTGCCCTTGAACAAGTTGTTGCAAAAACGGCGCCGGAGGATTACCGAAATCCCGAGCAATTCTTTTCACGAACGTGCTTTACCAGGGCTCTGAAAGAACACGCGGGAATGGTCCTCCGCCGTCTGAGCGGTGAAACTGCTGACACGGCGCCGGTCTTGACCCTGATCACGCAGTTCGGGGGCGGCAAGACTCATACCCTCACGGCACTCTACCACCTTGCTAAAAATGGTAAGAAGGCCGGCGCCTATCCGGGTGTTTCAGAGCTTCTTCAGGGAGCCGGGCTCTCTGCTGTTCCGGAAGCAAAGGTGGCCGTGTTTGTGGGTAATGCATGGGACCATCAGGACGGGCGTGAGACTCCATGGATTGATGTTGCACGGCAGCTTGCCGGGGACAAGGGCGTAGCCGAACTTGGCAAGGCTGCAAAAACGACGCCGCCTGGAACCGAGACAATCGGAAGGGTGTTTGACGCAGCGGGCGGGACCGTGCTCATCCTCTTTGATGAAGTACTGAATTTTATGAACCGGCATCGGGAAATGGCGGACTCTTTTCACGCCTTTCTCCAGAATCTAACCGTGGCCATGACCGGCACGACGCGGGGTGCTGCAGTCATCAGTCTTCCACGCAGCCAGGTGGAGATGACGGACTGGGATATGGAATGGCAGGACAGGATCCAAAAAGTCGTCCGCCGCGTGGCCAAGGACTTGATCGCAAATGACGAGACCGAGATCAGCGAAGTGGTCCGGAGGCGTCTGTTTGAGGATTTGGGGAGCGAGAGGATCCGAAAAAATGTTGCCAAGGCATATGCTGATTGGTGCTTCGAACGACGGGCTGAGCTTCCATCCCATTGGACTGCGGTGGATACGGCATCCACGGAGTCCAAGGCAAAAGAATTTCTGAGGAGCCGGTTTGAAGCCTGTTACCCCTTTCATCCTGCGACCCTTTCGGTTTTTCAACGGAAATGGCAAGCGCTTCAACAGTATCAGCAAACGCGTGGAACCCTGGCAATGCTTGCCCAGTGGATATCCTGGGCCTATCGGGACGCGTATCAGCGGGCACGAAATGAGCCGTTGATTACATTGGGTTCTGCTCCACTCGGGGCGCCGGAATTTCGGGGAGTCATCCTCGGCCAACTGGGCGAGTCCAGGCTTGTGGCCGCTATTGAGGCCGACATCTCTGGCCAACATTCCCATGCGGGGGCCTTGGATGCAGATACCAAAGGACCTCTTAGGGACATTCATCGCCGTGTGGCCTCGACCATACTTTTTGAGTCCTCCGGCGGTCAGGTGGACAAGGTAGCCCATTTGCCCGAGCTTCGGTTCGCACTTGGAGAACCGAGAGTGGATACGACATCAGTCGATAATGCGGCGTTTGCTCTGGAATCCAAGGCCTTTTTCATCCGGAAGATTGGGTCGGACGGGTTCCAGATCAGGCATCAACCCACTTTGAAGAAGGTCGTCAGCGACCGAAGAGCCTCCCTCGATGAAGATTCTGAAATAAAACCGGCAATGGATAATCTGGTTGTGAAAGAATTTGAACGCGGAGCCGGCATCCCGATCGTAAAATATCCAAAGGATAGTTCTTCCATACAGGACACTCCAAGGCTCACTCTTGTCTTGATGGATCCGAAGGATGAATGGACGGGAAGCGGACCGCTTCGCAATCAGGTTGCAGAGTGGACAAAGCAGAGAGGGAAGTCTCCGAGATTGTATCCGGGATCTCTTGTTTGGTGTCTGAAGAGACCTGGGCGTGACCTGAGAGAGAATGTCGAGATCTGGCTTGCCTGGAAGAGAGTGGCTAATGAGATCAAGGACGGTACTTTGGGCTCTGACTTTGACCGCACGGATCGGGCGGATATACAAGCCAGGATAGAAGTTTCCGAAGAGGATGCCAAGGATGAGGTTTGGGGCGGATATAGATACCTGGTTCTTTCCGACAATCAGGAGCCGGATGGGCTGAGAGTGGTGGATATCGGTGCCGGACATGCGAGCATGAGTGAGACTCTTTGCGGCAGAGTGATTACGGCCATGAGATCGGAGGCCCTCCTGAATGAATCCGTGGGTGCGGGATACATCGACCGTAACTGGCCGCCGGCACTGAAGGCTTCAGGCGCATGGCCGCTCACCAGTTTGCGGCAGAGCTTCCTGAACGGATCGTTAACCAGATTAATAGATCCTGATACCGTTCTACGGGGAAAGATCGTTGAATTTGTGAGTAACGGAGATTTCGGTCTGGGTTCGGGGCAGAAGGCGGATGGTACTTATGAGCGGCTCTGGTTTAAAGAATTGATTCTTCCTGAAGAAGTGGCCTTCGAATCCGGTGTCTTCTTGCTCAGAAAAGATAAAACCGAATTACTCAAGGCTGGAGTGAAAGCAGTACCCAAACCTGAGGAGCCTACAGAACCTGGTCCGGGACCAGAGCCTGGACCAGAACCCGGTCCTGAACCTGGGCCTACCCCGGAACCTGGAAAACGGACTCTGAGGCTGGTCGGAACAATCCCGCCGGAATTGTGGAACCGTCTGGGCACGAAGATTCTTCCCAAGTTGAAAGCCGGGGATGATCTTCAGGTAGGGGTCAACTTTTCGGTCACCCTGAACTCGGATATTGCCGGACACATTGAATCGGAACTCAGGCAGATTCTGGATGATCTTGGATTGAGTGACTCCGTGGGGATTGAGTAGTCTCTTGGGGCCTGACTTTGGTAATTTGATATTGGCGCCTCGGGTACGGTTTGGGTTCTCTCCTTGTTCTTCAGAGGCGCCGCCCTATATCGTGAATCAATGGGGCCAAGGTCACATTCGTTACTTCCTGCAGACCGTCACGCCGGTCTCAACGATGTCCCAGACAAACGGCCCGCCGCGGCTGAAGTATTTCCCTTGACTTACAAGGGGTTCTGTAGAATAATATCCAACAATATTTTTATTTCCGGAGCGAATCATGGCGGAGAAGAAATTCGAAGAGGCCCTGTCCAAGCTTGAACATATTGTGCAAAAGCTTGAAGGGGAAGAACTCTCTCTGGAAGATTCCCTCAAGGGATTTGAGGATGGGATCCGCCTGGCCAGGTTCTGCAATAAAAAATTGAACGAGGCCGAGAAAAAAATTGAGATCCTGTTTCGTGATGATCAAGGAAACGAGAGGATCGAGCCCTTTGACCTCACAGGGGACCATGAATGAAAAGAACCCATAATTGAGCATGAAAATCCCTTTTCAACATTCCGCCGCGTGCAGAACAGCCATGGATTTAAAGTCATACCTCAAGGAGAGACGGGACCTCATCGATCGGACCATGAACCGGCTTGTTCCGAGGGAACAGGACTATCCTGAGAAGCTTCACTCGGCCATGCGCTACAGCCTTTTTTCCGGAGGAAAGAGGCTGAGGCCGGTTTTGACCCTTGCGGGCTGTGAGGCCGTCGGAGGCGTTATGGAGCATGCGCTTCCCGCAGCCTGCGCCTTGGAGATGATCCATACCTACTCCTTGATCCACGATGATCTTCCGGCCATGGACAACGACGACATGCGGCGGGGCATGGCCTCAAATCACAAGGCCTTTGGAGAAGCCGTGGCCGTCCTGGCCGGTGACGCGCTCCTCACCCATGCCTTCTATGTGATTGCGGACTCTGCATCTTCCCCGATTCAGGACGGGAAACGCCTGCAAATGGTCCGGGAGATTGCAGCCGCGGCCGGGTGCATGGGGATGGTCGGCGGTCAGACCGTGGATATTCTTTCCGAGGGAAAAGATACCGTGGATCTCCCCATCCTGGAATATATTCATACCCACAAGACCGGGGCCTTGATCCGAACGGCTGTCCGGGTCGGGGCGATCGTAGGAAATGCCGGTGAGCAGGAGATGCAGGATCTCACGGAGTATGGTGAGAAGATCGGGCTTGCCTTCCAGATTACGGATGATATCCTTGATCTTATGGGAGATGAAAAAACATTGGGGAAACAGGCCGGAAGCGACATGAAAAAGGGGAAAAAGACCTATCCGGCAGCCCATGGAATCCAGGAATCCAAAAACAGAGCCAGGGAACTTATGGAATCGGCTTTGGATGCTTTAAGCCGGTTTGATGATCGTGCGGACC
>MNYV01000154.1 GCA_001873285.1 Nitrospirae bacterium CG2_30_53_67 | reverse complement strand
AATCAACAGGATTCTCGATGAACGTTTCCACATCACTCATGCCAATATTCAATTTGAACCGCATCTATCGGCGTATGACCGGCATGGAGAGGGGAGGGCAGAAGAGAGCCCAAGACATCCCGTAAGCAAGGAGGAGAGCCTGTGAGACTGCACTCCATGCAGTTCCACCTTGAATCGTCCAGGAAGAGTATTGAAGCATTAATCAGAAACAGCGGCGACGAGCTGGCGCCGGGAACCTATATACAGCCTGCCCGGGACATCCTCTCGCAAGACCACCATCTGTCCGGCCTCACTTCCGTATTGAACATCCTGCTGGAGGCTATGGAAGAGGCGAGGCCAAAGAAGACGTGAGCAGGGACCTGATCGCGTTAATATTTATGGATCATCTCCAAAAGAGTAGGTGAAAACATCAGGGGTCAAGGGGTCAAGGATTCCAGGGTTCAAGGGGTCAAGTGTTTGTTTTCCAGTGACTTGATCAGTGCCTTGAGCATCCACTCAACCTCCTCGATATCACTCTTAAGTCTTTTTGTTATTTTATAAATCTCCAAACATAATTGATATGACTGGGGCCTTTCCTTTAACTCCTTGTAGTATTTGAGCACTTCACTTGGCCCCTGGAATCCTTGACCCCTTGACCCCTGATGTTTTCACCTACTCTTTTGGAGATGATCCATAAATATTAACGCGATCAGGTCCCTGCTCACGTCTTCTTTGGCCTCGCCTCTTCCATAGCCTCCAGCAGGATGTTCAATACGGAAGTGAGGCCGGACAGATGGTGGTCTTGCGAGAGGATGTCCCGGGCAGGCTGTATATAGGTTCCCGGCGCCAGCTCGTCGCCGCTGTTTCTGATTAATGCTTCAATACTCTTCCTGGACGATTCAAGGTGGAACTGCATGGAGTGCAGTCTCACAGGCTCTCCTCCTTGCTTACGGGATGTCTTGGGCTCTCTTCTGCCCTCCCCTCTCCATGCCGGTCATACGCCGATAGATGCGGTTCAAATTGAATATTGGCATGAGTGATGTGGAAACGTTCATCGAGAATCCTGTTGATTTTCACCATGATGGACCGGGTTTCCGCTATCGGGATGTTCTCTACGGCCACATGAGCGGTCAGGGCATACATCGAGGATGTGATCTGCCAGATATGCAGGTCGTGGATGTCCTTGACTTCCGGGATCCCGAGTACGGCATCCCGGACCTCCTGAATGTTGATTCCCTTGGGCACCGATTCCAGCAGGATGTTGACCGATTCCCGGATCAGACTCAGGGACCAGGCCAGGATGACCACGGCGATGAGCACGCTCACCAGCGGGTCCAGAAAGTACCAGTTGGTAAAATGGATGATGACGGCGGCGATGACCACACCCACGGACGAGGCCGTATCCGCGATCATGTGGAGGAAGGCCCCCCGGATATTGAAATCCTCACGGCTCACGCCTGCAAGGATCAGGGCGCATAAGACGTTGACCGCAAGTCCGATCACAGCGACCACAAACATCTGTGAAACGACGACCATCTCCGGGTTCTCAAACCGCTGGTAGGCCTTGTAGAGGATGTAGCCCGTGATCGGCAGGAGGGTCAGGCCGTTGAACAGGGCCGACAGAATCTCGATCCTCCAGTATCCAAAGGTCTTGTCCCGGTGGTTCATCCTGACGGCTACCTCAATGGAGACCAGGCTCACGGTTAGAGCGCTGAAGTGGGTCAGCATATGAAAGGCATCGGAAAGAAGGGCCAAGCTGTTGGAAAGTATGCCCCAGATGATTTCCGCCGCCATCATGACAAAGGTCAACACGATGACCACCCTCAGAAGCTTTCGCTCCGTGGCCCGATGCCGGTGGTGATGTGTACCGTCTCCTTCATGGAGATGGGCCTCTTTCTTTTCCCTGGGATGATGTTTGTGTTCAAACATGACTGAACCTGTTAACGACCTCAACCGCCGTCATGTAGCATGGAAGGAATCAATTGCTTTGGGGTTTGACTTCAAACTTTCTGGAACCACGCGATAGGTTGTGTTTTCTTTTCACCGGAACACGAGGCTCCCCGCTCATGTCCCCCTGCGGCCTCTGGTCGACGTTCACCTGCGCCTCATGGGAGTCTTCCTGCCTGCTGACAAATTCCAGGTGATATTGGGAATGAAGGAGCTCCGGTTTACCGACCAGCGTAATCTTGACGCCGTGTTTCTTTTCCATCTTCATGAGGTCCTCGCGTTTCCGATTCAACAGAAAATCCGCCAGGTCCGCAGAGAGTTCCCCTTCCACCGCTGCCACCCCGCCTCCGGCGATGCGCATCTGGATCTTCCGAAGGATGATCAGGGCCTGGGATTCCCTGGAACGCACACGCCCCTTCCCTTCACAATGAGAGCAGACGACATAGGTCCCTTCATCCACCGGGGCATGGATCCTTTGACGTGAGATCTCCAGAAGTCCGAACCTGGATATGCTGGAGACGTTGGTTTTGGCCTTGTCGTATTTCAAGGAGTCTTTCAATTTTTTTACAACCTCCTGCTGGTTCTTCTTGTTTGCCATATCGATAAAATCAATGACGATCAGTCCGCCGAGGTCACGGAGCCGGAGCTGTCGGGCGATCTCTTCCGCCGCCTCCATGTTGGTATGGAAGGCGGTCTGTTCCACTCCCTTGGCATGCATGGATTTGCCCGAGTTCACATCGATGGTGACCATGGATTCTGTGGGCTCAATCACAATCGACCCCCCGGACTTCAGATTCACCTTTCTCTCATAAATGTTTTCGATCTGGTCTTCAAGATTATATTTGGAAAATATGGGCTTGGATCCCTGGTAAAACTTGACCCTGTTCTTGTAGCGCGGCATAACCGTTTCAAAGAATTCAAGGGTCTTCTTGTAGACGTCGAGATGGTCAATCAGCAGCTCCTGGATGTCCGAGCTGAAGTAATCCCGGATCGTGCGGCTCACCAGGTCCGACTCCCGATAGATCAGCGACGGCGCTTTCTGCTCAGTTCCTCTTTGAAGGATCTGTTCCCAAACCTTGATCAGAAACTTCAGCTCCTGAGAAAGGACGGGCTTGGTCATGCCGAGACCTGCCGTCCTGAAAATCAAACCGATGCCTTCGGCAGGATTGAGTTCCTTGAGCATTTTCTTGTATTCCTTCCGCTGGTCCTCGTCCTCGATCTTGCGGGAGACGCCGCCGCTGTCGCTTCCCGGCATAATGACGAGATAGCGCCCCGGTATGGAGAGCAACGTGGTCAAATAGGCCCCTTTTTGCTCATGCTCCTCCCGAACGACCTGGACAAGCACCTCAAGTCCCCTCTCGATGACATCCTGTATCCTCGGGTGTTCCTTGTTGACATCCTTCTTGTAATAAGACCGGTGGATCTCCCGAAAAGGGAGAAAACCATTTTTCTTCTCCCCGTAATCCACGAATGCAACCTGAAGGCTCGGCTCCACCCTGACCACCACGGCTTTGTAGATGTTCCCCTTATGACGTTCCGCTGCGGCCGTTTCGATCCCCAGTTCCTCCAGAATCCCGTTTCCAACGATAGCGACCCTGCTCTCCTCAGAATGAACCGCATTGATCAGCATATTTTTTGACATGGACTCTCCAGAAAAATTTGTTATCATCAGGCTGTTTTTGAAAACCCGGTTTTTTGAAGCATCTGCTCAATGGCAAACGCAGTTGAGTTTAACGTATTTCATCCGATTTGAAAAGGGGTTTCATGATTTTTGTTTCTTGATTTTCAACCGGATGAAACGACTCCGTAAAATCAGGAAGGCTAAGTGGTCCTGTTCGTAAATATGGCGACGCAGCAGGCCTGGCTGTCGTCTGACTGCTGTAGCGCAGGCAGGCGGCAGGCAGGCTCGAATGCCACCGTATTTACAAATTGGGCCGCTAAGCTTTCAGACAGGAGACGAACGGAAAATTCATAAACCGACCTGTAGGTTTTTTACTAAAGTCTCCATCTTGAATTTCCGATACGGATTATAACTTGAGAAAAAAGAACCATATTGTTAATGCACATGATCAGATAGCTGTATACATGTCATTGTTTTAATTGATGTATCCAATTACCAGGAGTTGCCAAAAATGAGGAGATCCTCTTCAGGTAAAATAGACAGCCAGGATCCACGAAACAAAAGTGATCAAAAAAAGGCCGGCTGCCATCCTGGGAAAAATAATGATGTAAACGCCCAAGACACTTCAGCCCCATTAAAAAAAGGTCCGCTTCATATTTCAGGCAAGAGCGAAGAGGTGGAAAGGGTCTGTGAAATCGTCAGGAAGACCCCGGATATCCGTGCAAAAAAGGTTGAGTCCATCAAACGCGCCATCCATGCAGGGACTTATATCGTATCCTGTGAGAAAGTGGCTGCAAAAATTCTTGAGGAAATCCGGAAAGAGATCGTCGGGTTATGACCCCTGCATCACGGCTTGAGAACGAGTCCTAAAAACAATCCGGAGCCCCACTGATATACGTTGTCGAATTCAGGCCGGTGGATTCCTTGCGATGGGGTGAATCTAAGCTTCCCTGCTATGCATGGCCGTTTTTGATATCCAGGATCTCTTCCTCCGGCACAGCCGCCGGAATCCCGCTCTGATCTTTTAATTCCTGCAAGATATCATGACGTCTATGGTACGGTCCATCCACCAGAATAATCTGTTTTCCGATCCGGCCTTCCATATGGATGAGGAGGGGCGCCTGGAAATTAACGGTCATGGTCCCGGACTCCTTGGAGATGGCCACCAGGCAAAGGACCATGACCTCCCTTGGTTTCGTGATCCTGAGACGCATCAAAAGCTCTTTCTGGACGGGAACCCGGTAGGTTTTACGAACGAAGCGCGGCTCCACGGATAGGAAGGAGACATTCGCATCATCCAGGGACTGAAGCCAACGGAAAGGCCTGCCTGCTTGGTGGTTTAGAAGGACAAACCTCTTGAGGTTCTTCATCCCGATCAATCCGGACGGAAAGGTCAGGACCTCCTGCTCCACGATGTCTATTTCTCCGAAAAACCGTGTTTTTATGATCATGAGTTCACTACTCACCTCACCCGGTCTCTTGAATCAACCGTTTCAGTGAGGCCGCGGCTTTATCGGCCGCTTCGAGGTCTATGAGAGCAGCCTCCCTGTTCTCCTCTTCTATCCGGTGGTGGATTTCACCCCGATGGACCGAGACCGAGGAACGCGCCTCAATACCGATCCGCACCTGCCTCCCCTTGATCTCCTTGATCACGATGCGGATCTCGTCGTCAATAAAAATCTCTTCTCCCAGTTTCCGGGTGAGTACCAGCATAAATGACCTCTCTCTTGTTTCCGTTCTGAAAGTCTTATCGGTTGGGATGTCTTAAAACTTTACCCCGTTACACCGGAAAATCTCCTCCTTAATCCCTGCTGAAAATTCAAAAAACCTAAGAAATCGCTCAAGAAAAACCCGGATTTTCCGATATATGGATACAGTGTTCCTGTTCCTGTCCAAGCAGGTTTTAAGCACGGCCCAACAGACTGGAACGTTTTGATTTCCAATCAGGAGAATCCCATGAAGAAAAATCTTTCCATAAACCTTCTGAACCTTCTGCTCTCACTTTCCGATGCCATGGACCTGGCTGGACCTGAACTGGTCCAGCATCAGCTCAGGACCGCATTCATTGCCTGGGAAATGGGAAAATCCGCAGGATTATCCGACGAAGATATGGCACAGATGTTCTACGCCGCGCTGCTTCACGATATCGGAGCTTTCTCAGTTGAAGAGAAATATGAACTCCTGAAAACAGAGACTGATATGACTGAGGAACACTGTCTGCGCGGTGAAATGATTCTTAATAAAATCCCATGGCTGGAAAACGCCGCCATACTCGTCCGGCATCATCATCGGAAATGGGAAGACTGCCGGACGAACATAGATGACCCGATGACTCTCGGATCACATATTATTTTTCTGGCTGATTTTCTGGAACGTTCCATTAACCGTAAGACCTATATCCTGCATCAAAGCAGGGAACTCACTTCCAGGATCGTGGAAAAGACCGGATCCGTTTTTCACCCGGATGTGACCGACCTTCTTTTATCCGCCGGCATCAGAGAGGAATTCTGGCTCGACATGGTCTCCAATAGATTGTATTCTTATCTTCTCCATCACGGACCTCATCGGGAATTTGAGATCGACTCTGTGTCTCTCCTTACGATTTCAGAAATCTTCTCCGACATCATTGATTTCAGGTCCCGTTTCACCTCCACGCACTCATCGGGCGTCGCTGCATCCGCCGTGTTTCTTTCCAAGCTCTTTGGGCTGACTGAACCCGAACTACTGTTGATGGAAATTGCAGGACGTTTGCATGATCTGGGCAAACTCGCCATTCCCAACAGCATCCTGGAGAAACCAGGAAAGCTCACACCTGAAGAATTCGCCGTCATCAAGTCCCATACCTATTACACCTATTCCATCATGAACAGTATCGGAGGCTTTCAACAGATCCAGGAATGGGCGGCGTTTCATCATGAACGGCTGGACGGAAGCGGTTATCCCTTCCATTGCAATGCCGGTGAACTCAGCATTGAATCCCGGATCATGATGGTGGCCGACATGTTTACGGCCATGGAGGAAGACAGGCCCTACAGAAAAGGGATGGACAAGCAGGAGATTATCCGGATTTTTTCCGCCTTCTCCAATCGGGGACTCCTGGAAAAAAGAATTGTGGATCTCGTGATCGAAAACTGGGATGACATGTCCGCATACATGAAGCAGAGACAGGAAGCAGCCCGGACATTTTATGAAAAACAGTTTCTCCTTCCTGAAAAGGCAAAAGTCTGACCATTGAATCATCCACAATCAAATTCCGGTGGACAATCATTTTGAATTGTGTCATTTTCTATACATGAGCCGGGATAAATTAAACAAGCTGCAGGCGATCCTCAAGGAGATGGGCTCGGTTCTGATCGCTTTTTCGGGCGGAGTGGACAGCGCCTTTCTTCTGCGTGTGGCCCGGGAAGCGCTCGGCGACCAGGCAGCAGCCCTGACCGCCCTCTCACCCACCTACCCGGAACACGAGCTGATGGAGGCAAAGAAGTTTGCATCGGCATTGGGGGTCCGGCATATCCTCGTGGAATCAAACGAGCTCAAGATCCAAAACTTCGCCCGGAACGACCCAATGCGCTGCTACTACTGCAAAAGCGAACTCTTCGGAATCCTTCGCCGTTATGCCGACGCCCTGAAGATCGCTCATATCTGTGACGGGTCCAACCTCGATGATACCGGCGACTATCGGCCCGGGCTGAAAGCGGCTGCGGAAAAAGGAGTCCGCCATCCCCTGATCGAGGCCGGCCTTTCCAAGCGGGAGATCCGTGAACTCAGCCGTGAACTAAGACTCCCTACGCATAATAAGGGATCCATGGCCTGTCTTTCATCCCGTTTCCCCTACGGGACCGAAATCACGGAAGAGAGGGTCCGGCAGGTGGCTCGGTGTGAAGAGCTGCTTCGTTCCATGGGTTTCGATCCCTATCGGGTCCGTTATCACGGGGAGATTGCCCGGATCGAGGTCGCAAGTGATGCCTTTCATCGTCTTCTGAAAGAAGACATTCTTGCCGCCCTCGTTAAAAGGTTCAAAGAGGCCGGTTTTGTCTATGTCACACTGGATCTCGAAGGATTCAGAAGCGGGAGCATG
>MNYV01000153.1 GCA_001873285.1 Nitrospirae bacterium CG2_30_53_67 | reverse complement strand
ATACTTAAATGCAAGCAAAATCTCCAGAGAAAAACACAGTAACCCTTGAACCCTGATGTTTTTAGCACTTCACTCGACCCCTTGAATCCTTGGCCCCTCGGACCCTCAAGTCTTGAAAAGCACTTCACTTGACCCCTGGAATCCTTGACCCCTTGACCCCTGATGTTTTCACCCACTCTTTTGGAGATGAACCTTAATTCCCAATCAGGCGCAGCGCCCTTCCGGAAATCATGCCGACCGCTTGCTCCTGCAATTCGTCATCTTCATACAGCAGGAACCTTGCTTCATCATGGATCAGCCGCTCAAGCCCCTCCTTGGCGCTTTTCACGCCGATCTGACCCAGGCACCAGGCGGCATGGCCTCTGACCGAGGGCTCAGGATCTACGAGAAAAGATTCAATCACCGGGATGACTTTCGTGACCAGAGATGGGCGCCTGTTCCCCACTCTCCCTATGGCCCAGAGCACCCCGGTCAGGATGTCTATATTCCGGTTCGGAGACCGGCAGGTCTCCGGATCCTTGAGATATTGTATGACCACCTTGACGGCATCTTCTGCAAGGCGGATGTTGTTCCTTGCGATCTCCCCGATAGTCTCCGGAGCGGCCCTTCCTATCGAGCCTGATTCGTCGTTCAGCGTCCAGAGCAGCCGGCTGACCTCGTTTTTGATCCAGCCGGGTTTTTCCACGGCGAGCCTGCCTAACAGGGTCACCGCCCGCCACCTGATGATCGGCTCCTCATCGTATAGGATGGACCGAAGGAGCCTGACCATTTTTCGATTTTCACCCGCCAGGTTCAGGATCTCCTGGTATTTTTTATCTCTTAAGAATTCCTTTACAGCCTCTTTGGGATCACCCATCAATTTTCATTACAGCCAGGAATAGGGTACGTGCTTTTCGACGAGCGTTACGAAACAGGAATAGTCGCAAACCTGTATCCCCTCGATGATCCTGTCCACACCCCGAGCCTTGAGATCCGCCTGGATGGCGAACACGGGATGGGTCTTCAAGGCTCCCTTCATCATTTTCTCAAGGGCGGTCCCGGTCAGCGCGGCGTAGACACCGTCCTCGATCAGCATGATGGGATCATCATCCTTGGCGATCCGGATACAACTGTCCAGGTTCCGGAATTTAAAAGGTGATTTGTTCACGATATGAAGCAATGTTTCTCCTCCTTGCGAATACTCGAACCATTAAAAAGGCAAAAGCACGTCCTGCTCTCCCATAACCTTGCGGAGCGCCGCCCCGTCCATGACCTCGACGTCAACCAGCAGATCGTCCTTGGTGAGGCCCCTCTGTTCCAACGACTCCCTGTCCACATATCGGTTCTCCACCCCATAGGATTCCATTACCTTGAACGTCGCGGCAAACCCCTTGGTCCCAAGCTCACTGGTATCCTGCCCTTTTTTCAGGGAGAGAACGGCATCGTCCAGGAAGACGGCGCTGATTTCCTGATCGTACGCCCCGAAGATGAGGATCACTTCCAACCCCTCGTAGGCGTAAATGGAACCGTGAGGCGCCTTCCGGTTCACAAACATAATCTTTCTCGTTTTACTCTCTTCCATTGGCTCATCAACTCCTTTCGTTTAATCGCCGAAGGTCACCAGCCGGTCGGACTCGATACAGAGTTCGCTCAACTGCCCGAGCCCGTCGATCCTCGCGTTTTCGATGAGAACATTCTGATTGATGCCGCGCCGCTTGGCCGCCGCGACACAAACGATCAATTGGACACCCTTGGACCCTAACTCCGACCATCTTTTGCTGATGTGACGGTCATCGGCAGGGATATCCATCAGCTTCGTTGCATTGATGACCCCGTCGTTGTAGAAAAAAACGCCGGTGATTTCATGTCCCCTGGCCAGTGATGCCTGGATGAAATTGTAGGCGCTGTCCGACGCCTCGTGATTATAGGGGCCTTCCTGAACCAGTATTCCGAATTTCATTGTACCTCCATCACATAAATGTGAATCTTCATGCACGGGTTATCCGCCTCTTGAAAGGCAGTCCGGATGTACGACCCGCATCGTTTTTTTCTTCCAGACCTTTCTCCCCATAAGCGCAGGGATTCTACAACCGGAGTCAGCGCTTCAAGGGGAAGCTCCCCTGTCCATCCCTTTAAATGGACCGCTTATACGCAGCCCGTGGGCTTGGGCAAACCGGAAATCTTACAAGCCTGTTTGGCCGGCCCGGCGGGATAAAGTTCATAGAGATACTTGGTATTCCCCTTCTCCTTGCCGAGGGCCTTCCCGATGGCCTTGGTCAGGATCCGGATCATCGGGGCGATCTTGTATTCCTGGTAATAATCCCTGAGAAAGTTCACCACCTCCCAATGCGCTTCCGTCATATCGACGCTTTCGGTCTTTGCAAGCGCCAAGGCCACGTCCTTGCTCCAGTCATCCATATTTTTAAGAAAGCCATCCTCATCCAATTCAATTTTCTTGCCGCCGACTTCAATGCTGCTCATTACGTCTTCCTCCAATGTTGTTATTAATTTAAGGTTACAAACCTCCCGAAAACACCTTAATATTTTACCATCCGGCCTTCGCGGCCCGGATCACCCCTTCACTGAGCGGCCTCTTCCTTAACGGCCGTCGCCACTTTAAACAGAATGGTCAATATCAGAAACCCGATGGCCCAGACACCGAGGGCAATCGAGAGTTCGGGCAGGGTCGGCGCATATTCCACCACTTCTTCAAACGGGTTAGGGATGAAACCGCCCACCACCAGCCCCAACCCTTTGTCGATCCATGTCGAAACGATGATCAATATCGCGGCAACGGCCAGAAGATTCTCGTTTGAGCGCAGAGGCGGCGGGACCAGCATACCGATTCCTATAACGGCCAAAACCACAAATGTCCACATGAAGGGAACAAGCGCCCCATGCCCTTCCAGCCCGAAAAAGAGATATTTGAGGGAATTCATATGTCCCGGTATCCCGCTGTAAAAGGCGGTGAAGAATTCAAGGAGCAGAAAAAATACATTGGTGATCATGGCGTAAGTCACGATCTTGGCCAGGGTCTGGATGGCCTCCTTGCCCGGGTCGAAACGGGTCTGACTTCTCACGATCAGGCAAAGGATAATCAGAAGAGCGGGGCCTGATGCAAATGCCGAGGCCAGGAACCGGGCCGCCATGATGGCGGAGAGCCACATATGTCTTCCGGGAAGACCGGCATACAGGAACGCGGTCACCGTATGGATACTGACCGCCCATGGAATCGAAAGGTAGATCAGCGGTTTGATCCATGAAGGCGGAGGCGCGGACTTGCGCTCAGCGCCCAGGGTAGCCCATGCGATCACGATATTCAGCATGAAATACCCCAAGAGGACGATCATGTCCCAGAACATGACCGAGTTTGGGGTGGGATGCAGGACCACATTCATGACCCGGAAGGGCTGGCCGAGGTCGACGAAGATGAACAGGATGCACATGATCACGGCGGAGACGGCCAGGAACTCTCCGAGAACCGTGATCCTCCCGAATTTCTTGTAATTATGGAGATAATAAGGAATGACCAGCATCACCGCCGAGGCCGCCACCCCCACCAGATAGGTAAACTGGGCGATGTAGAACCCCCAAGTCACGTCCCGGCTCATACCGGTGATCCCCAAACCGTAACTTAGCTGCCGCAGGTAGAAAATAAACCCTACCCCGATGATCGCAAGCAGGAAAAATATCCATGCCCAGTATCTTCGACTTCCGGTCAATGCCTTTTCCAGCATAGTCACCTCATACAATATAGAAAACGGAAGGTTCCGTGCCCAGCTCCGGTTTTCGCCGGATGCTGTAGTTGGCCCTGAGAAGTTCCCGGACCTCTGAATTCGGATCTTCCAGATCACCAAAGACCAGCGCCTTCTCCTTACAGGCCTCTACACAGGCCGGGATCTTGCCTACGGCAAGCCTTTCGTCGCAGAAGGTGCATTTCTCCACAACGCCCTTGGTCCTCGTGGGGTATTCCGGATTTCCTTCATCCTTGTTGACAAAAGGCCGGGGATCTCTCCAGTTGAAGCTTCTTGAACCATAGGGGCAGGCCGCCATGCAGAAGCGGCACCCGATACAGCGGTGGTAATCCATCATGACCACCCCGTCCTTTTTCCTCTTGAAGGTCGCCTGTGTGGGACAGACCCGGACGCACGGCGGATTCTTACAGTGGTTGCAGAGAACGATGAAAGGGAGTTCCTTGAGTTTTTCCTCGACAAACTCACTCTCCTGCTCGGGAAAGGCATGCTGGAACGGGGCCTTCCAGATCCACTTGATCTCATCTTTGGGGTTCTTGAAATCCGGGATGTTGTGGACATGCCGGCAGACGTCAACGCAGTCCCGGCACTCTTCCTGTTCGGAACACTTTTTCATATTAATCACCATGGCCCAGCGTTCGGCCTTCAGGGCCTGCCCGCCCGACATGAACTCTGAGGCCTCAAGCTGACCCGGAGCAAGCAGTTCATAGGCCGATTTGCCCGCAAGGCCCGCCAGGGTAGAGAGTCCGGCGATCTTTAAAAATTCACGTCTTTTGCAGCCCATAACTCCTTCTCCTTCGGCTCAAGATGGCAATCCCAGCAGTAGAGTTGTGTAACCCCCACAAAATCGTGGCACTTGTCGCAGAATTTGTCTTTGTTGGAATGACAGTTAAGACAGGTGTTCTGGAGGCTGATATCGTGAGACTTCCCGTTGGATCCTACATAGACCCGCATGTCTTCCCGCACGGCCGAATCACGCCATTGGTTCAGCAACTGCATATGCTTGGTCTTCATGAATGACTTGGGTTCCACGCACTCCTTTTCCTGCTTGGCCTTTTGCGAGAGTTCCGGCTCCGGCGCCGGCGAGGCCTTCCCCATGTTGTACCAGAGAGGAAACGTCATCACACCGATAAAGATCAGCAACCCGGCGATAATTTTCCCGGCATCATACATCGGCTTCGTCCTCCTCTACGCCTTCAAGAGGCTCTTCACGCAAACCGGTCGTCCTCTTCTTTTCGCCATCCATGATCAGGGCATTCCCCACCAGTTCGTGCACGCCGCTGACCTCGACTCCGGGAACCCAGTATCTCATCAGGGGAGGAAGCACGGCCCGGTCGATCGCACAGATACAGGTAAGCAGGTTCACGCCGTGTTTTTCCGCCACGTACTTCACGGCATTCGCCCTGGGGAGCCCGCCCCGGAGCCTCATCTCCATGAACTCCTCGGTATTCAGCCCGGAACCGGCCCCGCAGCAGAAGGTCTGCTCCCGGATGGTATTCTCCGGCATCTCATGGAAATGATTGCACACGCTCTTCAGGACGTAGCGGGGCTCTTCAAAGATACCCATGGCCCTTGCAGGATTGCAGGAATCGTGGAACGTCACCTTCCGGTGGTCGTTGCGGCTCGGATCGAGTTTAAGTTTGCCGTTTTTGATCAGATCCGCGGTGAACTCGGTGATGTGCACCATCTTGGTGGATTTCGCATTCTCGAATTTCGTCCCGGTGATCGGGGAGACCGGCTCCTCCAGAAAATCCGCGGGCCCGTTCATGGTATCCATGTACTGATGGACGACCCGCCACATATGACCGCACTCCCCGCCCAGGATCCACTTCACACCCAGCCGCTTGGCTTCCGCGTACATCTTGGCGTTGAGCCGTTTCATCATCTCGTTTGAGGTGAACAGGCCGAAGTTCCCCCCTTCGGAGGCGTAGGTGCTGATGGTGTAGTCGAGCCCGATATGATGGAAGAGGAGGAGATATCCCATAAAGGTATAGATTCCCGGATCGGCGAAGACGTCCGCGGAAGGGGTGATGAAGAGGATCTCGGCCCCCTTGCGGTTGAAGGACGGGGCTACCCGGATGCCTGTAATCTCCTCCACGTCGTCCAGCAGGGATTCGATGCTGTCTTTGAAGGAGTGAGGCTCCAGACCGAGATGGTTCCCCGTCCTGAAACAGCTGGCCGCAGGATCGAGGATCCAGTTGATGTTCACACCCACGAGATGCATGAGTTCCCTTGCCATCATGGTAATCTCGGCCGTATCAATGCCGTAGGGGCAGAAGACCGAACAGCGGCGGCACTCTGAGCACTGGTAGAAATAGTAGAACCACTCTTTCAGCACCTGCACGGTGAGCTTTCTCGCCCCGGCCGCTTTCCCGAGCAGCTTTCCGGCCGCGGTGAAATCTTTGCGGTACACCGACCGGAGCAGTTCGGCCCTGAGGACCGGCATATTCTTGGGATCACCGCTTCCAAGGAAAAAATGGCACTTGTCGGCGCAGGCGCCGCACCGGACACAGACATCCATGAAGAGTTTGAAGGAACGGAACTTGCCGAGCCGTTCCTTGAACCCTTTGTGGATGATCTCCTCCCAGTTCTCCGGAAGTTTCCAGTCCTCATCCGGCGGGGACCATTCCCGGGGATTGGGGAACCCGAGATACTCAATACTCTTGGGCTTCGCGCTGTAACACCAAGTCCCCTTTCTGAATTCAAAGGGCGTGTCCATCCACCCGGTCTTTGGAGGCGTGTGGTCTATCTTCATTTCTGCCGGTGTCGGAAGTTTATCTGCCATCGCTTATTCCTTCTCTACGGGAATGTGGGCTTTAATCATCTTTGCCCTGAATTCATCTTCATACTCTTCGTAGGTATGGACCTTGACCGGATAATTCCAGGGGTTGACGTGCCTGACCATGCGGTTGTTGTTCGCCAGATTTCTCGTGGGACTCAAGAAAACGCCCCCCAGATGCATGAGTTTACTGAACGGAAAATAGATGAAGAGCGCGCTCACAAGAAAGAGATGAATGTAGAAGATGCTTCCGATCTGCACCCCCGGGATATGGGGATGCAGGGTTGCAAGACCCACGGTGAGATCCTTGACGGCCGCAATATCCACCTTGGTGAAGTATCTCATCAGGACCCCGCTCGTTCCGATAGCCAGAATCAGGAAGAGGGGGAAGTAGTCCGCGGGAAGGGAAATGTAACGCACCTGCGGGATGACCACCCTTCTTAAGAAAAGGAAGGCGACCGCCGCCAGAAAGATGAGGTCGGTCATATAGAGCCTCGGCACGCCGATCTGAAGGAGGCCGTCCATCCCCTCGATCATGTGCAGGGGAGCGGGGATCGGCATGGTGAAGAATCTCAAGTGCCTGATGAAAATGATGAGGAAACACCAATGAAAGGCCATCCCGGCCATCCAGAGCCATTTGGAAGAGCCATAGACAAGCCTTTTACCTTCTCTTAGTTCAGCCCGAGTGTTTCTGAAAAGGGAACGGAAGAAAAAGACCTCAAGGAACATCCTTGCGAGCACGCTGATGGTGTCGGACGGGCTTTCGAGTTTGTCTTGCTTGATCCAGGGGAGGGTTTTCTGCTGGCCGCACGTGGTTGGGATCCGGAAAGGAACCGGGGAGCGCGCCCACTGGACCATGCGGTAGATGAACCCGAGAAAGAATATGAGAACGGCCGCATAAGGGATGGTCACCCCGAAGAGGTAATTCAAGCCTCCCCGGTTCACTCCCACGTAGGCCAATAAAACGAGTACCATCACTGAGATGAGGGCGGATAGAACTCCCATGAATTTTTACCTCGCTTTATGTTAAACAAATGATTGGAATGGACCGGGCTCTTTACGAGCCGGTGGTCTCACACATCATGTTCGCTCTTTTCAGGAGCGTGTATGCCCTTTCCTTTATTTCATTTGCCTTGAGTTCATAGATCATCTCCCTGGATTTCATATAGTGGTCGAAACAGACCAGGGCAAGATCGTCTATGCGGGAGTCCAAGGCCTGCAACTCCGCCTGCACCCCATCCTCGCCGATCATCTCTCCCAGTTCCTCCCGGATCACCTTTTTGAGTGAGAAGACAAAGGAGACGGCCTCAGATGCTGAAAAATCCTGAACCGCCCGGATCTTGATCAACATCTCGGCGGAAGACGGATCCTGACTAAAATCAGTCCCTTTCAAGAGTGCGTCATAGATGGACGCCATCTCTTGAGAGAACGTGTGCCCCATGGGATTGGAAAATGGATCTTTGTTTTTCTTGAATAACGCTGAACTTTCAGAAGGATATGAATCAAGCAGCAGGTTAAGCCATTTTTCAAGGATGGCGGACTTTTTTTGTGATAAGAAGGTCTCAAGCTTCATGGATCAGCGTGCTCCTCCGGTCTTCAACTATCCGTATCATAAAAAACCGGGTCTGTTTTCATTTATATGGTCCCGCCCACCCTAAACCTTTCAGTTTCCAGTAAATATCAGAAGGCAAACCACAGGATCACCCGAAACTTAAAAATATAAGCATATAATGTTTTGTTAATATAAAGACCTCTAAAAGGTTTGTCAAGAATTTTTTTAGTATGAATAAACCGATATTTCATTATTCCGCGCGATAGCACTTTAAATGACGTGTTATTTAGCTTTACAGGATATATCGGGTTGCTAATATAATAGATTTAAAAGGCTAATGTCAAGGGATTTTTTGAAAAATCCTGCCTGAATAAAACGATGTTTGAGTTTCGAGAAGCCGGCCGGTCCGCCGTTCAGAACCAGTACTCGGGATAGGAGCGTTCCTTGGCCAAATTGTTGATGACCAGCGCGATCACGAGCATCATTGCAGCGCCCAGACACGCCGGAACGATGGCATAGAGGTAACCGAGTGAATGGATCTTGGGCCCGCCGATCACGGCGATCAACGCTGTCGCCCCTCCCGGCGGATGAAGACACTTGAGGGTATGCATAAGGACTATGGCAAGAGAAACGCCCATGGCCGCGGCCAGCCACTGCGGTTGAAACAACTTAAAGCAGGCGACTCCCACCAATGCAGAGAAGAAATGCCCGCCGAGAAGGTTCCAGGGCTGGGCCAAGGGACTCCGGCTCGCCGCATAAATCAGAACCGCAGACGCACCGAAAGAACCGATGACCAGGGTCAGGTCGCGAGGTTCCATGAATCGGCTGGACAGATAAGCCACGGCAAGAATCCCGGCAAAGCTTCCGATCCACGACCAGACTATTTCGGAAAGCCGAACCCGTTTCGGGCACTCTCCTCCGCCCCGCATTTTATGAAAGAAATTCTTCATCCCTTCTCTTTTCTTTTCCGGATTTTTCAGCAGGCCGCTCTTTGTTCTCTATATTTAGGTTCTTCTCGCAGTTAGTTTAAGAAGGGTTACGCTTCGCGTGCCCCGCTTATCTCTATCTTTGCCGTCTGCGACGGCCACTACATTTAGGTATCTTGGGGTCAAGGATTCAAGGGGTCAAGTGGAATACTGAAACACAAGCAAGATCTATTTACCCCCTCACCTCAATCCTCTCCCCAAGGGGAGAGGAAGTTTAAACATCCCTTCTCCCCTATGGGGAGAAGGTTAGGATGAGGGGGTAACACCAAAAGACACTACAAGGTTGACACGACACTAGAGAAAAACACTGGACCCCTGGGACCCTTTATCCCTATGACCCTTGACCCCTTATGTTTTGAGCATTTCACTCGACCCCTTGACCCCTTATATTTTCACCCACTCTTTTAGAGATGATCCTCTACTTATTATGTAAATCGTGGAGCACCTTGATGAGGTCAGCACGGGAAACAATACCTGCCAGCCTCCCCTCTTCATCCACCACAGGAACCCGGTTGATCTTCTTTTCCACCAGAATCGTGGCCACCCGGTTCACCGACATCCCCTTCTGGACCGTGATCGGAGGCGTCGTCATCAGGTCCTCCACCTTTTCGCATCGAGTCTTTTTGGTGTACTCCTTTCTGTGAAGAACGTGTCTGACCCGGTCCGTGAAGGACAAAAATTCCTGGTCCTCCATGCAATGAAGGAAATCCTGCTCGCTCACGACGCCCAACACATGATTCCCTTCATCGACCACCGGAAGCCCGCTGATCCGATGTTCGAAGAGCAAGGCCTCGGCGTCGTGAGGGTCGGCGCCCAGTTTCACGGATACCACATCCCGCGTCATCACCTGCTCGACCAAGAGATGACCTGTACGGCGGTTGCCCGCATGCTTGCGCGCCAGCCGGTAGAGTTCGACCAGATCTTTCTCGGTGATGTCCACAAAGCCGGGCATCTCTTTTAAAGCGGCCCTGAAATCTTCATCCAGAATTTCGGGATCGGTCATCTTTTCCTCATCAGGAATTACCATCTGCCGGGAAACCCCTTTACACTTTTTTATTGTATCCTATTCAAAAGGATTGCAGGCGTATGTGATGCATGTCACATATTTCAGAAGAAGGTTGACAAATCTTCTGATCATG
>MNYV01000152.1 GCA_001873285.1 Nitrospirae bacterium CG2_30_53_67 | reverse complement strand
ATTCGGCAGGATATTATGGTACACATTAAAAGATAATATTTTGCATGATATTTGAAAACGCAAGGTGAGTGCATCTCCCGCGGCAGTCTGCCGGGAGTTTCACCTTTGAGGTTGATATGCCCAAGGAATTTATCCCCAAATGGATCGCCTGGGAGACCACGCAGCGGTGTAACCTCCGGTGCGTGCACTGCCGCTGTTCTTCGGACATGGAGGCCTCGGAGGGGGACTTCACCACCGAGGAGGCAAAAAAATTTATTGACGATATCGTCGAATTTTGCAGTCCCGTGCTGGTCCTCTCCGGCGGCGAGCCGCTTCTTCGGCGCGATATCTTCGAAATCGCCCGCTACGGAACCGATAAGGGGCTCCGCATGTGCATGGCCACCAACGGGACCCTGATCGACGATACGGTCTGTGAGAAGATCAAGTCCTCCGGAATCCGAATCGTCTCGCTCAGCCTGGACGGATCCAAGGCCGAGATCCATGACAATTTCCGAAACTGCCCGGGGGCCTTTGACGGGATCCTCCGGGGGGCCGAGATGCTGAAGAAACACGGGATTGAGTTCATCATCAACTCCTCCTTCACCAAGAGGAACCAGCACGATATTGCGAACGTGTTCAGGCTCGCCAAAGAACTCGGCGCCA
The DNA here is from genome assembly GCA_001873285.1 of Nitrospirae bacterium CG2_30_53_67. Lineage (NCBI taxonomy): Bacteria > Pseudomonadati > Nitrospirota > Nitrospirae bacterium CG2_30_53_67. The sequence continues at coordinate 2,523 of MNYV01000152.1, read as the reverse complement.
CAGCCTGGTACATGTTCATGATCGTTCCCACGGGCCGCGGGGAAACGATCATGTCCGAACTCATCTCCAAGGAGGACTATGAAGAGATCCTCAAGTGGCACTATGAACAAGAGAAGCTGGAAAAGGATATTCTCATGCGGCCCACCTGTGCCCCGCATTATTACCGGCTGGTCCCTCAGCTCGCAAAAAAAGACGGGAGCCGCTTCGAGCGGCGGACCCTGAAGTTTTCCACCGGAGGGGCCAAGGGGTGCATTGCCGCGCAGTCCATCTGCCTGATTGATTGCTTCGGGAATGTAAAGCCCTGCAGCTACTTCCACAGGTCGGCAGGAAACGTGAAGACACGGAAATTCAGAGAGATCTGGGAGAACTCGGAGCTTTTTAAAGATCTCAGGGACTTCAAGAAGTACAAGGGAAAATGCGGCGTCTGCGAATACATCAACGTCTGCGGCGGCTGCCGGGCCCGGGCCGATTCGGTCTATGAGGATTATATGGCCGAAGAGCCCTTCTGCAATTATATCCCGGTGAAGATGCGGAAAGAAAATCGATAGGGCTTTTTACCGCAGAGCACGCAGAGAGCACAGAGAAAAACATGATTTGAAAGGGGAGGAGATGGCATTCAATGATCTGTTTCTTAGGGCCTGCCGGCGGGAACCCGTGGAGATGACACCCGTCTGGATCATGCGTCAGGCCGGGAGGTTCCTGAAGGGTTACAGGGCGCTGCGTGAAAAGGCGGACTTTCTCACCCTATGCAAGACCCCGGAGCTTGCAGCCGAAGCCACGCTCCTCCCTGTCAATGAATTGAACGTGGATGCCGCGATCCTGTTCTCGGACATCCTGATCCCCGTGGAGGCCATGGGGATGGCGCTTGACTTCACTCCGGCCCCGGTATTTTCCGAACCCATACGGAACGGCAAACAGATCGAGGCATTGCGCATCCCCGATCCTGAGGAGTCGGTCGGCTTTGTCATGGAAGCAGTCCGAATCCTGCGCCGGGAACTCTCCGGACGAGTTCCCCTGATCGGGTTCTCCGGGGCCCCTTTTACCCTCGCCTCCTACATGGTGGAAGGCGGTGGATCTAAAAACTATATCCCCTTCAAGAGCCTGATCTATCAGGAGCCGGAACTTTATGCCCGGCTCATGGACAAGATCACCGAGACCGTGATCCGCTACCTCAATGCGCAGATCGCAGCCGGGGCCCAGGCCGTGCAGATCTTCGACACCTGGGGAGGGATCCTGACCCCGGAGGATTTCGAGACCTATGACCTACCCTATACCGTGAAGGTCATCCGTGGACTGAAAAGAAAAGGCGTCCCGGTCATCCACTACGTGGGAACCGGTTCTACACTTCTGAATAAGATAAAATATTCCGGCGCCGATGTGGTCAGTGTGGACTGGCGGATCGGGATCGACCAGGCCAGACAGATACTCGGCCCCGAGATCGCCGTGCAGGGAAACTTTGACCCCACGGCTCTGTTTGCGCCCATCCCGGAGATCCAGCGGAGAGTCCGAGAGATCCTGAATAAGGCCGGTGATGCTCCCGGTCATATCTTCAACCTGGGGCACGGAATCCTTCCCGAGACACCCGAGGCGCATGCAAAGGCCCTGGTGGATGCGGTGCATACCTTCAGCCGGGAAAAGAACGCATGACAGACAAGACCGCGGTCATCCTCCTGAACCTGGGTGGTCCTGAAAACGAGCAGGAGATCCGTCCTTTCCTGCTCAGGCTCTTCTCCGATCGGGAGATCATCCGGCTCCCCATGCAGCCTCTTCTCTCCCGTCTCATCGTCCACTTCCGAACCCCAAAGGTTATTGAAAATTACAGGAAGATCGGAGGCGGTTCTCCTTTATTGAAAATCACCATGGCACAGGCTGAGTCCCTGGAAACGGAGCTTCGCGGGAGGGGTCTCGATGCACCGGTATTCGTGGCCATGCGGTATACGGCTCCGCGCTCGGATGAGGCGGTGCGTGAAGCCTTATCCCGAGGGGCGAAAACCATCCTGGCCCTCCCCCTATATCCGCATTTCTCACAGGCCACCACCGGGTCGAGCCTGAGTGACCTTAACCGGGCCGCGGCCGCGGTATCTGAGGCGGTCCGCATCCAGGAGGTCAAAAGCTTCTGCGATCATCCGGCGTATCTGGACGTGCTCGCCGACAAGGTCAGGCAGGGATTGAATTCCTTTTCCCCTGAACATCGCGAGAAAGTGGAAGTCATCTTTTCGGCCCATGCCCTCCCGCAGAAGATGATCGATCAGGGGGATTCCTATCTTTCGGAGATTCAAAAGACCATTCAGGGCGTATTGCAGAGGGTCGGACCCGTTTCCCATCACCTCGCTTTTCAAAGCCGGAGCGGTCCGGTCCGGTGGATGAAGCCCGGAACCGATGAGGTCATACGCGATCTCGCCGGACAGGGGAAGAAGGCCCTGCTCATGGTCCCCGTGAGTTTCGTCTCGGACCATATCGAGACCCTCTACGAAATCGATATCCTCTACAAGGAACTGGCCATGTCATCGGGGATTCTGGAAT
>MNYV01000151.1 GCA_001873285.1 Nitrospirae bacterium CG2_30_53_67 | reverse complement strand
CCGGATACTAAACCGGAGGTCCGAGAGCAAGCAGAGAGGTTCTTGAAGAGAGTGCAGGAAAGTCTCCCTCTCGATAAAGACGGGTATGTTAAGGATTGGAAGCCGAAGATGGACCCCTCGGAATTTCACCGACGCGCCGGCGAGGCCCTGGAACGGCTCTCATTGCGAGACCATCAAGAAACCCCATGAACATCCTCTGGCTCAAGACCGACATCATCTATCCGCCGAACACGGGCGGAAAACTCCGGACCTACTGGATTCTAAAAGAGCTTTCCAAGAGGCACAACATCATCTACTGCTGTTTTGCCGATGGCGAGAATGATTTGGCCGGCATTCAAGAGATGAAATCATGGTGCGCCGAGATGCACACCATCGAAAGAAAACCCAAGGAAGAGAAGTACACGGCGCGCTTCTATCTGGACCTGGCGCGCAACTTATTTTCCCCCTATCCCTATGCAGTGGGCAAGTATTACCACCCCGGGCTGAAGCGCAAGGTCAAGGATCTTCTATCCAATGGCAAGGTCGATTGCGTGGTCTGCGATTTCATCTTCCCAGCCTTAAATATGTATTGGGATTCTCAGGTTCCAAGGCTCATCTTCTGCCATAATGTGGAGTCGTTGATCTGGAGACGGTACGTTGAAAATCACCGTTTCCTGAAAAAGTGGTTTCTCTATCATCAGTACCGGAAGATGGTATCCTATGAGTTTTCGATATTAAACAGGTTTGACGCCATTGTTGCGGTATCGGAAAAGGATAAGCTGGGAATGCTGGGTCACATCCGAGATCTGCCGGTCGAAGTCATCGGTACCGGCGTCAATCTTGAGTTCTTCGGCAAACGAAAAAGCCGGGAGAGAAGGCCCGGCAATATTGTCTTTTCCGGATCCATGGACTGGATACCCAATGAAGATTCCATGATCTATTTCGTCAAGGAGATCTATCCGAAGATCAGAAAAGAGATTCCTCATGCCGGGCTCACCATCGTTGGAAGGAAGCCCACTCCATCCATCAGAGGTCTCGCGTCTTCGGAGGAGAATATCGTGGTGACCGGCGGCGTGGATGACATCCGCCCTTTCCTGGCCGCCGCCGACTGCTTTGTGGTTCCGCTGAGGATCGCGGGCGGAACCCGGCTTAAGATTCCGGAGGCCATGGCCACTGGGCTTGCGGTGGTGTCCACGTCCGTGGGCGCCGAGGGGTTGGGCCTCACATCCGGAGAAGAGATCCTGATCGCCGACACGCCTCAGGTCTTTGCAGAAAAGGTCATCCGGGTCATCCGGGACGGGGAATTAAGGGCGGCTTTGGAAGAACGGGCAAGAAAAGCCGTAGAAGCAAGGTTTTCATGGGAGATGATCGGTCACCAGTTTGAGCAGATTATGGACCATGCGGTTCGGATGAGGGGAGGAGTATGAAGATCAGTATTTTTGGTATGGGATACGTGGGGTGTGTCTCGTCTGCCTGTATTGCAAACGACGGGCACACCGTGATGGGTGTGGATATCAACGAGACCAAGGTGAAGATGATCAATGATGGGAAATCGCCGATCATTGAAAAAGACCTCTCGCCCATGATCGAGAAATGCGCGGCAAAGGGGCTTTTATCAGCATCCACCGATTACAAGGAGGCCGTCCATCATACGGATATTTCAATGATATGCGTAGGCACACCGAGCCATGCGAACGGGAGCCTGAACCTGACCTATTTGTCACGGGTCTGTGAGAATATCGGAACCGCTCTAAGAGAGAAAAATGCCTTCCATGTTATTGTCGTTCGGAGCACGGTTCTGCCGGGCACCGTGGAAGATGTTCTATTGCCCCTGATAGAGGATGCGTCCGGGAAGAAAGTAAATAAGGATTTCGGCATCTGTTTCAATCCCGAGTTTCTCCGTGAAGGAACGGCCATCTCTGATTTTTATGATCCGCCAAAGACAGTCATAGGCGCTTCCAACGATAAAAGCGGGGACCAGGTTGCCGGCATTTACCAAAACCTAAAGGCGCCCCTGATCAGAACGACCATTAAGGTGGCGGAAATGGTGAAATATACGGATAACTCCTTTCACGCGGTGAAGGTCTGCTTTGCCAATGAGATTGGGAATATCTGCAAGCATCTCAATATCGACAGCTACAAGGTCATGGAGATCTTCTGCCGGGATACCAAACTGAATCTTTCTCCCTATTATTTAAAACCTGGATTTGCCTTCGGAGGCTCATGTCTGCCCAAGGATATTCGGGCGCTGGTTTATAAGGCCAAAGAGCTGGACCTATCCGTGCCTCTGCTGAACTCCCTTCTCATGAGCAATGAAACCCAGTTGAAGATCGGCATCAACAGGATCATCGGGACAGGAAAGAAAAGGATCGGTTTTCTCGGGTTCAGTTTCAAGGAGGGCACGGACGATCTGAGAGAGAGCCCCATGGTGGAGATGATTGAGACACTCCTGGGCAAAGGGTATGCCATCTCCATCTATGACAGGAACGTTGCCCTCTCCAGACTGATCGGGGCGAACAAGGAGTATATCGAGAAACATATCCATCACGTTGCCTCCTTGATGGTTGATGATATTGAAAAGGTGGTGCAGGACTCGGAGGTGCTGGTAATCGGCACTCGATCCGAGGAATTCAGAAAAATACTGGGCAGCGTCTCAAAGGATCAGATCATTATTGATCTTGTGAGGCTCAGTGATGACATTTCAACGGAGGCCGCCTATGATGGCATCTGCTGGTAGCCGCGCCGTAAAAGTCGATCCATTCATGTTTTATTCTAAACCCACCACCTCTGGTGGTGGACTCGGAGAGGTTCTACCGATCCGGGGAGAAATAAGATAGGCTCTTCCTCCGGGAAAGCCTCGTATGGAGCAGGAGGAAGATCCTATGTAAGAGTGGAAAAGTTTATAGCACATCAGATGGGACAGCAAATATACAGTTCGTGATGAATCAAAAACACCGTCATTCCCCGACTTGATCGGGGAATCCAGAACATACTGGATTGTCCGGTCAAGCCGGACAATGACAAACTGGTTACGATTTCTGTTGCGGTGCAGCATGGCGTTTTGGCTGGCCACGGAGCTTGTTTTGGGTTAATGCCCCCGGGGGGCATCCTGATGCCACCCGCTATGCGGGTAGAGAATCACTGATGACATTTCAACTGAGGCCGCCTATGATGGCATCTGCTGGTAGCCGCGCCGTAAAAGTCAATCCATTCATGAAAAGATTTTTTATCATCCTTTTCATTATTCCGGTCCTTGTCTCAGGAAAAGTCTTTGCCGAGGTCCCGGGAAAGCCCGTTGTCGTCATCACCATCGACGCGGAATCCATCAATCATGACGATTGCAAAGTATCCCTCCCGGAACAATTCGACCTGAAAATTGATGGAACCCCCTGCGGCATCACCAGGATGATGAGCATTTGTGACCGGCACAACGTAAAGGCCACATTCTTTCTTAACGTGTATGAATACAAGGAATACGGAGAAAAGCCCCTGAAAGATATCGCAGCGTTTATGGACCATAATGGTTTTGATGTAGAGTTGCATACGCACCCCCAATGGGTCTATGATAAAAATAGAAATATGATGTACCAGTATTCCCTGAATGAGCAGATACAAATCATCCGGGACGGAAAGGACCTTCTGAAGAAGTGGATCAATAAGGAGCCCGTCATCCACAGGGCGGGCGCCTACAGCGCAAATGAGGATACCCTTGAGGCTTTAAGGGTTAATGGGATAAATTATGACAGCTCGTTTCGTTACGCCTATCCAACCTGTTTATTGCAGAACCTTGGCCTGAAAAGGAATTATATTTCCGTATCTCATGATGTTTATGAGATCCCTGTCAATGTGTTCAGCCTTGAGCGGTCGGCTCCGGGGCTTGG
>MNYV01000150.1 GCA_001873285.1 Nitrospirae bacterium CG2_30_53_67 | reverse complement strand
AAATTCATGACCAGCGCAAAGATCAAGGCGATCTTCATGCCGGAGGGACCGGCCATGGCGTTCCCGGCCAGGACCAGGAGAACAGTCAGGGCCGTCATGAGCAATGTAGTGCGAAAAACATTCATGATGATGACTCCTTATGCATTGAGTAAAAGGGTTTGAGGGTTCAAGTGAAATACTTAAACGCAAGCAAAATCTCCAGAGAAAAACACTTGACCCCTTGGACCCTTGACCCCTTATCTCTTAATTAATTCTCTTGGAGATGATTTTTAAACATTATAATCCATCTTTTCCTCAGGTCAAGGCCTTCCGGAGTGTTTCAATGTGGAGGCCGCAGCGATCGGTTCTTCACCGATTGGGTCCGGGACCACGAAAAAACGGATGGCATCCTTGACCTTCTGGAGATCAAAGACGGTATTGATGCAGGGGCCGTAGGGCCTTTCATTCAGGATCCCGATCACCGGCAGGGGGTAGGAATCGGCGATCCCGCTGGTCAGGTCCCTCCTGCAGGCCACGGCAACCACGGCCTGGGGTTTCTTCTCCTCAATCAGCCGCCGGGCGAGGGTCCCCCCCGTGGCCACATAGATATCCAGGCCGTACTGCTCGCTGAGTTTGATCAGGTCGGGGATCTTGCACCGGCCGCAGCGTTCACAATTGCGGATATCCCCGGTCACCCTGGTTCGGCATTCGTTGTACTGGATGCAATGCGGCATCAACAGGAGCAGGCGATCGTGTTTGACTTTGATCTTCCGCGAGCGGACCAACTGATTGTTCACCTCGACAAAGGACTCCTGAATTTTTTCCCTGGAGATCCTTAATAGGGATCCGAGAAAAAGGGTCAGGGGATAGATGACCTTGACGATCAGTCCGCGCATTCGCCAGAGGAAAAAGGCCTCTCTCCCCTTGTACAGGGTCAGCACCAGGAGAAGAGCGCCTGCGGAAAAGAGCAGGAGAAGGGCCATGGACAGGATCATGAAGGACATGAGCAGGGCCATCATGGCGTTGCTCAACCCCACCCCCCGGATCACCCAGGCAAAAAGGCCGCCCAAGATGAAGAGCGCTGCCGCTGCAGCAACCATGAGGGCAATAAAAACCCTCTTTTTCGGGCGGTCTGTTTTAACGTCCAAACTATCTCCCAAGGATCATCCCCTCCCGGAGTTCATGATGGCCTCGAAGAAACTCCGGGCCGCTGACTCGCTTCTTTCCAGGAAGCTGAAGCTCATCAATCATCACGGAACCGTCTTTTGCCGCAATGATCAGTCTCTCTTTTGCGTGCAGAACCCTGCCGGGATCGGCCTTTTCTGCGTAAGGCGTGACACGCCAGATCTTGAGGCTTTTGCCATGAAAAAGGGTGTAAGCGCCGGGCCATGGATTCATGCCCCGCACATGATTTCTAATCCGGACCGGCCCCTGATTCCAATTGATCTCTCCGTGTTTCTTGTTTAAGAGGGGGGTATAGGTGGCATCGGCTTCGGACTGAGAGGTCCTTTCCAGTTTCCCGTCTTTCAAGGCCTTCAATGTCTTGAGAATGGCCCGGGAACCCAGGGCCGACAGCCTCTCCGAGAGCTCTTCAGCCGTTTCCGGATCCTGTATCTGAAGGCTCATCTGCATCAGGACGTCTCCGGTATCCATGCCCTGATCCATCATCATGGTGGTGACCCCTGTCACCTTCTCCCCGAGAACAATGGCCGTGGTGATGGGAGATGCGCCCCGGTACTTTGGGAGGAGCGAGGCATGGATATTGATGCACCCGAGGGGAGGGATTTCCAAAATCTCCGGAGGCAGGATCCGGCCGTAAGCGGCAACCACAATCAGGTCGCATGACGCCTTTTTGAGGGTATGAACCAGACCGGGATCATTGATTTTTTCCGGCTGTATGCAGCGGATACCATAATGGATTGATTCCTCCTTGACAGGCGATGCCGTAAACATTAATCCGCGCCCGGCCTTTCTGTCCGGCTGGGTGACCGCCAGGACCACGTCCTCGGTTTCACAAAGAACACTCAGCGGCAGGACAGCAAAGGAGGATGTTCCCATAAAGATGATCCGTAACGGTCTTTTAAATTTTTCGTTCATCTTTGTGGAGAAACCCTGTGTGAGTTGAGGAAATGAGCGTACAGAAAGAATGGAACCTCATAAAAAAAATGAGACCTGATTAATACTGATGGTCTCCTAAAAAGTCTTATTTCCCCTCCCCTGGTGGGAGGGGATGAAGGGGAGGGGGTATAACAGGCTGAATTCACATCATTTTCCACCCTCACCCTTGCCCTCTCCCATTAGAGACTGTGTCATAATCCCTGCGGGGAGCGGTAGTACTGCATCTTGTCACATCAAAATGGAGAGAAGGACCAAAGCCCGCATCCTCGTCCGGATTCCAGGCTGTTTCTCGCCCTCTTTTGCCCCCCGTCAGCAGGTTGGTAAAAACATCGGGGGGATTACACCCCCACCGTGGCAAGTTTGGCGATCATCGCCGGAACACCTCCCAGGATTGTGATCATCCGGGCGACATTGAAACAAACGGCCGCAATCGAAATCTCAGCGCCCGCTCCTTTCAGGCCGCGAAGCAGGAAGCCCGTGATCCCCAGATTCCGCTTGACGTGGCCAAAGGGATGCTCGGCGCAGGCCTTGCGGCGGGCGTAAATCTCCTGGGATTCGGGCTGCTCATATTGCCGTTCCAGTTTCTCCTTGATCTCCTCGTTGGCTAACCGGACAATCTTTCGGCCCTTCTTGGCTTTCGTGCAGACTCCGAAGTTCCGACAGGATAGGCAAAGGGCGGCATCCACAATACGATAGAGAAGCTTCTTCCCGTGGGCATCTTTTCCTTCATAGGACAGTTTGTGCCCCTCCGGACAGGTGTAACAATTGCCTTCCTGATCATAGGTAAAGACCCTTTTGCTCCATGAGTTTTCCTCCTCGTGCAAGGCCTGGCGTTGGGAGGGCACGATCACTTTCGTGCCTCGCTGATCGATAATCGAAAGTTCCTCCGTGTCGGCATAACCCGCATCCGCACAAGCCACATCACAGGTCTTCCCCAAAACCGCTTCCGCCTGAACGATCTGCTTACAAAATTGGTTGACATCGCTTCCCTCACGAACCGCATCCACCGAAACGATCAAACCGTGTCGGTCGTCAACCACACTCTGTACATTATAACTGGCGTGTGACCCTTGCACGCTCTTCATCAGGGCGCTCTCCGGATCGGTCAAATTGATGGTCCGTTCCTTTCCATTCCGGGTCTTTGTGCCATGCTCCCGAAATTCCTCAAGCACTCCTTCCACCCGCTTCTTCAAGCTTTCCGCATGGGTGAGATCCTTGTCCATCTTCACCAAGGACCCCAGATCTCCCTCCTGATCATCGAGATCCTCACATTCCCGAAGCAACTGATCAATCCGATCGTCCAGATGCTTGAGTCTCTTGCGGTACCAAGCCTCCGTATGGTTCTGCCCGCGCCCCGCATTCGCCCGAATCTTCGTCCCATCCACAAAGAGCACATTCCCCTCAATCAGATTCAGCCTCATGCAGAGTCTCGCACAAAGTCTTAAGGCCTTCTTGAGCCCATCCTTGTGCTCCCGACGAAACTCGGAGATGGTCTTGTGATCCGGCGTCAGCCTCCGCATCAGCCACATAAAGGCCACGTTATTATACGTCTCCCGCTCCAGCTTCCGGGAACTCTTCACCCCATACGAATATCCAAAGATCAGAAGTTTCAACATGCGCCGGGGGTCATACTCGGAATTCCCCACTTGATGGTCGTTCAACGTGATCCCCAACTTGCTAAAATCCAGGGCATCGACAAAGGCGTCGTAGGCTCGAACTGGATGATCGAGAGAAACATATTCGTCCAGGGTCTGGGGGAAAAGTACCGCTTGATGCACGTCTTCTCCGTATCGATAGGCCATAGCGCTCTCCTTTCTTAGGAGAAGATTATACCAAATCGATCCGATGCCGTCTTGAAAAATCGAAACCTCCCTCTTGAAAAAATAACCTGGCTGTGGCCACAAGAAGCCTGCCTCGTCCCCCTGACCTCCTTGAATTGTGACACAGTCTCTTAAGGGAGAGGGCAAGTTTTGGACTTTTTACGAAGCCGTCAATATTGGTAAACGCCCTGCCGGATCGCCTTCTTGATCTTCCGTTTGATCATGTCCCTTTTCATCGGAGGGAGCCGGTCAATAAAAAGCATGCCGTTTAAATGGTCCAGTTCATGCTGAACGGCCCTGGCAAGGAGGCCTTCAGCACGGATGGTCATTTCTTTTCCCTCCCTGGTCATATAGCAGACCTGAACGAACCGGGCCCTTTCCACATCTCCGGTAAAGTTGGGGACGCTCAGACACCCCTCCTCATAGCTTTCTTCCCCTTCACGTGACAGCACCTCAGGATTGATCATCACCATCAGGGAATCGGCCTTTTTGCCGGAACTCACGTCTATGACGGCAATCCTTTTCAGCACCCCGACCTGATTGGCGGCAAGCCCCACACCGGGCGCCGCATACATGGTCTGTATCATATTGGCGATCAGTTCCCGGATCTCATCCGTGATCGTCTCCACAGGTTTTGAGACCTTTCTCAGGATTTCGTCCGGATAATGCAGAATGGGAAGAATCCCCATGAAAATAATCCCTTATCTGATCTCGATCCCTCTATTCAGGCCCTGGATAAAACCGCATAAAAATTAATTTTTCAGGCGCCTCTAAGATGGTTATCATTATAGACAAAGTACCATGGTATGGCAAGTGAAAACTCGGCAAGGGGAAACATTCACGGCCCGGATGGGGCAAAATGCTTTTGTTCCACCGCGTCCGGAAAAAAGAGGGATTCCCCGGCGATCTTGTAGGAGGCGATCAGACTCTGCGCCTCGGGCGACAGGATCCAGTCAATGAAGCGCATGGCCTCTTTGTAATGGACATGGGGAAAGCGCTTGGGGTTCACGGCCATGATCCCGTAAGGATTGTGCAATACCGGATCTCCCTGGAAGAGGATAGGGAGATGGATCCTCTCCCGGTAGTTCAGGTAGGTCCCCCGGTCCGAGAGGGTGTAGGCCTGTTTTTCTTCGGCTATCCGGAGTGTCGAAGCCATGCCTGAGCCTGCTTCCACATACCATCCCTCCCCTCCGGGGTTCACCCCTGCCTTGCTCCATATGGCCAGTTCCTTGAGATGGGTCCCGGACTGGTCTCCCCTGGAGATGAAGGACGCCTTCTGTTTTGCAATGTTCTGAAAGGCATCCATGGCCGTGTGCGCATCCTTGACTCCCGCGGGATCGGATGACGGACCGAGGACCACAAAATCGTTGTGCATGACCGGACGCCGGTTGACGCCGAAACCTTTTTTAACAAACTCTTCCTCGAGCTCCGGGGCATGGACGAAGACCAGGTCCGCATCCCCACGCTCCGCGATCTTAAGGGCCTGCCCCGTGCCCACGGCAATCAGATCCACCTTGATCCTCCCCTCCTCGGCCTTCTCAAAAGCCGGCAGTAAAACATCCAACAGTCCGGAGTTCTGGGTGCTGGTGGTGGATGCCATTCGGATCCGGACGGCATCCTCGGCGGATAATGGAGACCATGGCATAGAAAAAAGGATCAAGGCGCCGATCCAAAACAATGCGATTCTTTTCATATCCATTCTCCTCTGATGAATTGACGGCTGAGATCCTCCTTCGGATGTTCAAAAAAAGTCCGGGTATCCGCGTTTTCCACGACCTTTCCCGCATAAAGAAAGACGACCCGGTCGGAGATCCGTTGAGCCTGAAAGAGATTGTGCGTGGCCAGAAGGATGGTGGTCCGGCCCTGTGACTTGATTTCAAGAATGGTCTCCTCCACCTTCCTGGAGTTGTAAGGGTCCAGGTTGGCCGTGGGTTCATCCAGAAAAAGGATCCTTGGCCGGACGGCCAGGGCCCGTGCCAGGGCCACACGCTGGGCTTCCCCGGCAGAAAGGGTGTGCGCCTCCCGCCCGGCAGAGTCCGACATCCCCACCAGATTCAGGACCTCTCCTACACGCTGCCGTATCTCCTCCCCCGGCGCCTGACGGAGCTTCAGGCCGTAGGCGACATTGCCATAGACCGTAGTCTTAAACAGGGCAGGCCGCTGAAAGACCATGGTGATCTCTCTTCGAATGATATTCCTGTTCCGAGCCTCTTCTTTGAATCCGTTGAAACGGACGGATCCCTCCGTCGGCTCTTCAAGGAGGTCGAGGATCCTGAGCAGGGTGGTCTTCCCGGCCCCGTTGGGACCCAGCAGGGCATGAACCTTACCGGCCTCGAGATCAAGAGTGCACCCGGAAAGGACTTCGCTCCCTTGATAACTTTTCCTGAGGTTTTGGATCTGCAAGGCATAGGTCATCATTTAATCCATAAAAAGATCCGCTCCGGGGGCAAGCCGCCTAACCCTTCCCCTGCAAGAGATGCAGCCCCATGTTCACCAGGAAGGCAAGCATCAGAAGTATCATCCCCAGGGCCAGAGCCAGTTCAAAGTTCCCCATGCCGGTCTCGAGGACCATGGCCGTGGTCATGGTCCGGGTTGAACCGGTGATGTTCCCCCCGACGATCATGACGGCGCCCACTTCTCCGATGGCCCTGCCGAAACCGGCGATCACGCCTGACAGAATGGCATACCGCGATTCCCGAAGGAGAGCAAATCCCTGATCCAGGGCGCCCGCCCCCAGGGATTTGGCCGCATCCCGGATCAGGGGATCCACGCCCCCCACGGCCGCGTGGGTCAGGGCCGCAATGATCGGAGTGACCAGGATCGTCTGTGCAATGATCATGGCCGCCGGGGTGAAGAGAAGCCCCAACACGCCGAACGGGCCGCTTCGTGAAAGCATCAGGTAGACCGCAAGACCCACCGCCACCGGAGGCAGACCCATGAAGGTGTTGAGGAGCGTGACGATCATGTCCCGGGCGGGAAAGCGCCTCAGCCCGACCAGAGACCCCAAAGGGATTCCGATGAATGCTCCGAGAAGCACAGAGGCGCCGGAAACCCTGAGGGAAAGGAGAACGATCTCAAGAAGAGACCGGTCCATAGAGAGGATCAGCCGTATCGCGTCTTGAATCCCGCTGGATAAAACAACCATAAACCCAACGATTAAAAGAAAAGCCCCCCGAAGCGGGCCTATCATTTTTTCAGTCAGACCCCGGATCAACCATCGGGGGAGATAGCGGAGTGAGAATGACGTCTTAAGCGGAGAAATTCCCGGGTATGCTCTCCCAGAATCACGTTAGGATCCGCTTCGAGCGACACGAGATCCGCATGGGTGTCGATATCCGTCCATGCAGGCAGGATCTTGATCCTGAGTCCGAGCCTTCCGGCATGGGTGAGCATCTGATCTCCGACCGTATCCCGGCCCATGACCACACCCTGATAGATCCCGACGGCAGGCTGGGAAAGCGACAACAGATAATAGCCTCCGTCTTTTGTCTGGCCGAATCCCATGTCGTATTCTCCAAGCAGCCCAAAGGCCGCTTCAATGTGCTCTGCCCGGATCTGCGGGGTATCCGTCCCGATCTGAACGATTCTGGTGTGCCCTCTTCTGAAGGCCTCTTTCACGGAATGAGCGCAGCGTTCGGTGAAGTCGGCCCCCTTCTGGGGGAGCAGGATGAACCCGGCCGGTACAATCTCCCTGAAAAAAAAGACCGCCTCCGGCGGATCAAAAAAAAGGTAAGGGACCGCATCCCGCGCCTTGGATGCCGCGAGCAAGGTGTCCCGAATGAAACAGAGATAAAGATCCGCTGCCTCCGAGGGAGACCAGGGAGGGCACATCCTTGTCTTTACAAAACCCGGCCGGGGTTCCTTGGCAAAGATCAGTATGGATCGAGGCTTCATGAAAAAGATCAGGCTTTGGGTTCCGGGCCGGTTTTTGCAGGTTCCTGTTCCGGACCGGCCGCTTTTTGCTCAACGCCGGAGGGTGTCTCAGTCTGTAACGGCGGCGACGCTAAGGCAGCCGTCTCCTTGGGTATGGCGGCCGACTTGCCGGCCGCTTCACCCTTTTCGTTCTTCTCGCTCTCCATATCCATGGCATTCTTGAATTCATGGGAGGCTTTTTTGAACTCCGCAAATCCCTTTCCCAAGGATCTGGCCAATTCCGGAAGTTTCTTGGGACCGAAGATAATCAGGGCCACGACAAGAATGACCAAGAGCTCCGGCATCCCGACTCCAAACATATTTTTCTCCTTTTAAAAACCATCCGATATGCGTTTTAATACTATGCGCCCGTGGGAAATTTGTCAAGGTGAAACGACTTGATGGGTGTTCGTTGATTCCCTTTGCCGGTCTGCGCCGCGTCCGCGGCAGGCAGGCCGGTAAAGCAAAGATGCCCCTTGAAGGGAGATGAATTCGTGGTGAAAGGCCGGGGGGATACTGATCCCTCTTCCTGAAGAGGCGCAGTCATTTCCGAGAAAATCAACCGGAATTTCGCCTTGAGGCGCCCGATCGAGCTTGATTCCGGCGGGTCCTTTGGTTTCCTCCGGATCGGAAAGGTTTTGAATGCCTCTGAAGCTGCTGTTCGTTTCTTCGCCTTTTTTGAGGAGGCGGTTTGATGACAGGGACAAAGAAGGACTCGTCAGGCCTCATGGCTGGAATTTTTTGTCCGAGCAGATTCTCGATTTCTTCCAAGGAATAGACATATTCCTCACAAGCCAGGCTGATCGCCTTGCCTGAAGCGCCGGCCCGAGCGGTCCTGCCGATTCGGTGCACATAATCTTCCGGATCCTGAGGCAGATCGTAGTTGATCACATGGGTGACCCCTTCGATATGAAGCCCGCGGGATGCCACGTCGGTCGCCACAAGGATGGGAAGGCGGCCTTCCTTAAAGTCTCTCAGAATCTTCAATCGTTTAGGCTGCGGGATATCTCCGGTGATGGCGCCGGTCTTGTACCCGTTGGCATTCAGCAACCGAGTGAGCCGGTCGGCCACCACCTTGGTATTGATAAAGATAAGAATCCGCTTCGCCCCCTCGTGACGCAGCAAACCGAGAAGAAAGGAAAGTTTCTCATCCTTTCCCACATGGTAGAGCGTCTGCTCTACATGTTCCGCCGTGATCCGTTCTTTTGAGACTGAAAGCTTCACCGGAAGGTTCATGTGTTCATACGCGAGTTCCATGACCCGGTAAGAAAGCGTGGCGGAAAAGAGCATGGACTGGCGTTTTGAATAGGGGGGAAGCCTCCGAAGCAGGAATCGAAGGTCCTTGATGAATCCCATGTCGAACATCCGGTCGGCTTCGTCTATAACCAGGATCTCCGTGTTTTTCAGGTTAAAGACCCGCTGTTTGAAATAGTCAATAAGCCTGCCGGGGGTCCCTACCAGAATGTCCACCCCTTTTCTTAGCTCTTCCCTTTGCTTCTGATAATCAACGCCGCCATAAACGGCCATCATGGAAAAATCGGTAAACCGGCCGAGCAGTTTTGCTTCTTCATAGATTTGGACCGTCAGTTCCCGGGTGGGCGCTATAATAAAGGCACGCGGTGACGCCCCTGGTTGTCTCTTGTGCTCATGCTCCAAAAGCCTGGTAAAAATGGTGATCAGAAAAGCGGCGGTCTTGCCGGTGCCGGTTTGTGCCTGTCCAGCGACATCCCGGCCCCTGAAGGAGAACGGAAAGACCTGCTCCTGAATAGGGGTGCAATGGGTAAAGCCCACCGCATCGATTCCTTTGATGACAGATTCGGGAAGGTTCAGCGACGAGAAGAGGAGTCCGGATGTCTGCATAGATACTGTTAAGTTTTAAAATCGGGTTTCAAATCAGAAAATCAACCTATTTATATTCTTTTTATAAAGTGTTGTCAAGGCGCTTGTTCCGCCCAATTTCCGCGATAGAAATGACCGCACCTCTTTGTGCAGGACTTCAGACCTGTTTTTTTGCAGATCTTGAGTAAGAGACCCGTATGATAGAGGGGGATTCCCCT
>MNYV01000149.1 GCA_001873285.1 Nitrospirae bacterium CG2_30_53_67 | reverse complement strand
TATCCAGCTGAGCTACGGGCGCTAAATTTTACTTCATAAAATTTAGAATTTTTGCTCCGCAAAGGCACCTTTAATCGAAATGCTTTACCCCTCACCCTTACCCTCTCCCACAAGGGGCGAGGGAACTGCCAGTGGGCTTCCCCTCCCTTGATGGGAGGGGATTGAGGGGAGGGTGTTTTTTAACCGATTGCGATCAGGCCCCTTTGAGGGGCCGGCAATCGTAATACCTCCGGCTTTGCCGGAGGATATTTATTTGCGATGCAAATTACTTTTTTTCTCAAAGAGAAAAAATTGGGGTGAGTGAGGGGACTTGAACCCCCAGCCCCTGGAGCCACAGTCCAGTGCTCTAACCATTGAGCTACACTCACCATCATGAATTTCTCTTTGCAAAATTCATTGGCGCGCCTGCAGGGATTCGAACCCCGGGCCCACGGCTTAGAAGGCCGTTGCTCTATCCAACTGAGCTACAGGCGCATCCTGCGTCATGCTGGTCGGGGCGAGAGGATTTGAACCTCCGACACCCTGCTCCCAAAGCAGGTGCGCTACCGGGCTGCGCCACGCCCCGTCGTTGACTCCCATGAAGAGAGATGCCACGGCGTTACCGCTGACGATATGGCAAGTATAACGGCTTCAGAACAGAAATTCAACCTTTTTCATGTTCCGACAGGCCGGTCAGGACCTCCACGGCCTTCTGAATGGCGATGGCCCGGTGGCTGATCCGGTTCTTTACGGCAATTCCCAATTCTGCAAAGGTTTTATCATATTCAGGGACGATAAAAAGCGGATCATAACCGAAGCCGGTCTCCCCTCTGATCTCCTTGGCAATCAGCCCTTCGCATCTCCCTTCGACCACGTGAACCTTGCCTGAAGGCCTGGCAATGGCCACCACGCAGACGAACCGGGCCGTTCTTTTTTTCGTGGGCACATCCTTGATCTCATCGAGCAGTTTCCGGTTGTTCTCTTCGGGTGTCGCATTTTCCCCGGAATATCGGGCCGAGAGGACCCCCGGCCTGCCGTTCAGCGCGTCCACCATGAGTCCTGAGTCATCCGCAAGCGTGAGGCGTCCGGTCATCTTGGCGATGGTCAGGGCCTTGTTTCTGGCGTTCTCTTCAAAGGTCAGGCCGTCTTCCTGAATTTCGGGCAGATTCCGATCCTTGAAATCCAGCAGGGAGATGACTTTGAACTTTGATCCCTGAAGCATCTGTGAGATTTCTTCAACCTTGTTCCGGTTCCTGGTCGCAATCACGACGTCCATCTGATTCCTTTATGAGAGGTGGAGGATCTCACCGATAGACTCTTTCTGAATGCCGATCAGTTCACGGATCCCTTTTTCGGCATAGGAAAGCATCTCGTCGAGTTCCCTGCGCGTGTAGGGATTGCCTTCCGCCGTGCCCTGTATTTCAATAAAACGTCCGCTCCCGGTCATGACGATATTCATGTCCACCTGGACCTTCGAATCTTCATCATAACATAAATCGAGAATAACCTCCCCATCCAGGATCCCCACGCTGACCGCGGCAAGATAGTCGCCGACCGGGATCTTTCGGATCAGGCCGCCTCTGTTCATCCAGTCCAAGGCATCCACCAGAGCGATAAAAGAACCGGTGATCGAAGCCGTCCGGGTGCCGCCGTCGGCCTGGAGGACGTCGCAGTCCAGCAGGATGGTCCGTTCGGGAATGGCGCTCATATCCACCACGGAGCGCATGGACCTGCCGATCAGACGCTGGATCTCATGGGTCCTGCCGCCGACCTTCCCCTTGGCGGACTCCCGTACGATCCGCTCGTGAGCCGACCGGGGAAGCATACCGTATTCCGCCGTGACCCAGCCTCGTCCGGAATCCTTGATGAACGGAGGGACCCTGGACTCCACCGTGGCCGTGCAGACCACGCGGGTCTCACCCATCTCGATCAGCACCGATCCTTCCGCATGCCGGATGAATCTGCGGGTTATCTTGACCGATCTTAAGGCATCTTTTGTCCTGCCGTCCATCCGAATCACGGATGCCTCCTTGATTTGTGATAAAATTTAATTATACTAATGATTTTCCGATCCTGAGTCAAGAATTATCTTGCTCCATCCATTTGACAACCTTCCTCAATTGCACTATGATCAATCACTTTTAAAGAGGGATTTGTCGGGTTGCAGGAGTGGATTGCCGCATGCAAGAAAGAAGCCGTGGAATAAAGATCTGCTATCCGTTCTTACTCCTCGTCTTGATATGGATGACGATGTTTCCGCCTGAGGGATATACCTTGTCCGAGCAGGATCTGGTGATCGTCATCGATGCCGGCCACGGCGGCCAGGACACGGGAGTGGTGGGACCGGGCGGGCTGACCGAGAAAGAGGTCTGTCTGGACCTCGCGGGTAAGGTCAAAAGTCTGATTGACAAAGGTCTGGGGTATCGGACCTTCCTGACCCGTTCCAGGGATGAAGCGCTCACCCTGACTGAGCGGGCCTCTCTGGCGGACAATAACCGGGGAACGCTCTATGTCAGCATCCATCTCTCCGGTTTTCCGGATCAAACGACCCAGGGATTCGGACTCTTCTATATCGACCAGGCCTATCTGAGGGCTTCCTCTGAGGATCATCCGGAAAGTAAACTTTCCATCTGGGATCGGCAGCAGGCTCCCTACATCAAAGAGAGCCGGCGCTTGGCCGATACCCTTCACCAGGTATGGATCCAGCGCTTCTCCGGACAAATTGACCTCGGAGTCCATGCCGTTCCCGTCTATCCCTTTGCCGCCCTGGACATGCCTGCGGTCTTGATCGAGCCTGCAGCCCTGACCAATCCGGTACAGGAAGGGATGCTCAGCAAAGAAGATTTCCGGGAAGAGATCGCGAATGCCATCTATGAAGGGATTCGGCTCTTTGTAAAACAGGCAGGTTCAGGAGCAGGCCATGAATGAACAGGAGAAACCGGGTTTCAGATTTTCCAGGTTCTGGACGGTTCTTGTCCTGATCCTTGCCGCAGCCGGGGCTTTCTATCTGGTTCTGCAGAAAACCCATGCGCCGAAGAAAGACAAGGTGGAGAGTGTCTATATGCCCGGTTTTTCTCTTTATAGCGAGGATATGGAGCGTATGCCCATCCAGCTCTTTTTCCCGGGCCGAGACCTCGTACTCAAGGGGGAGAACGGCGTGATCTACAAGTCCAAGGACCCTGTGGACCGCATGCGGCAGGTTCTGGTCCTCCTTTTGAGAGGCCCCCGGTCCGATTCCCTGCTTCCGGTCTTTCCGGAGGGGATCATGCTCAGGGAACTCTATCTCTCCGGCGGGTGCGTCTATCTGGATTTTCAGATCCCGGCATCCAAGGCAGGTTCCGCAGGATGTTTGATGGAATATCTTGCTCTCTCCTCCATTCAGTCCTCTTTGATGAAGAACTTTCCTGAAATTGAGAAGATAAAGGTCCTGCTGAACGGCATGGAGGCCGAGACCTTCTTCGGCCACATGGATATCCGCGCCCCTTTACCGGATCTTAAGGCAGGAGACTAAGTTGGACCGTCCGATAGGCATCTTTGATTCCGGAGTAGGCGGTTTGACCGTTCTTCATGAGATTATGAACCGCCTCCCATTTGAGGATCTGATCTATTTTGGAGACACGGCCAGGGTCCCCTACGGGATCAAGTCCGCTGAAACTGTAACCAGATATTCCGTGGAGATCGCGGATTTCCTGATTGAGCATAGAGTCAAGATGCTGGTCGTGGCATGCAATACGGTCTCCTCGGTAGCCATCCCGGATTTGACTGCCCGATACGACGTACCCGTCATCGGTGTGCTCATTCCCGGCGCCCGTGCCGCCGTTTCCTACTCGGCCTGCAGGAAGGTCGGGGTGATCGGGACCGAGGCGACGATCGGGAGCAGCGCCTATGTCAAGGCAATTCACGGGATTGATGCAGGCGTGGAGGTCCACACCAAGGCCTGCCCGCTCTTCGTTCCCCTGGCAGAAGAAGGTTGGGCCGACCATCAGTTGACGTCCCTTGTGGCCATGGAGTATCTGAAAGATTTTCGGAATACAGGTATCGACACCTTGGTCCTGGGCTGCACGCACTATCCCATGTTGAGGTCTGCCATCCAGGATGTCATGGGTGAAGGGGTGAGACTCGTGGATTCAGCCGAGGAGACGGCCCGTGAAGTGGAGCGGATGCTGGCCGTGAACGGTAACCCCAGGACCGGGAATCCGCATCCGATTCGAAAATTCTATGTGACCGACTCTCCGGACCGTTTCCGTAAGGTCGGGGAGTGTTTCCTGAAACATCCTCTCACAAATGTGGAAAGGGCCGTGATCTGATCGGTTCTTCTCCGGAAGACTCCCTTTCATCCCCTTAGTGGCCCTATTCGTAAATACGGTGGCATTCGAGTGCCGTAGGGCGGTCTCCTCGGCGTTGTGCTCCTTGCGGTGTACCAGAGGGGTACGCCTCAGTTGCGCGCCTTGATGAGACCACCCTACGACCCTCTCGGTACGTCACCATATTTACGAACAGGACCACTTAGCAATGAATTGACGGGACGAAGATTTTCATATAAAGTCCTTGTTCGTGATCCAGATCACATACATGAGATGAATTTTATATAAAATTCCATTTATACACAGCGACAGAAGTAGTAATCAGTTTGTCATTGTCCGGCTTGACCGGACAATCCAGTTTCTTTTATCTGGATTCCCCGATCAAGAGACTGTGTCGTAATGCATTTTGGAGCGAAAAATAAAAAATTGTTTCCCACATTTTAACCAGGGGAAGTTATGTTGTGGGATCGACAAGCAAGTTGGTTGCTCATGTAAGCGCTCATTCCCCACTTCTTAAAATAGCGTTGCATTGCGACACAGTCTCCAAGTCGGTGAATGACGTTGTTGATTTATGACGCTCTGTATAATTACTTGCATTCTATTTGTTTCTGTTCCATCTCTCTCTGCTTACCGACCGTCCCGCCGGGTGGTGGATGAATAACGTGGATTTATGGCCGTTTTAAAGGGTACATGGTGTCTATATCAACAGAGGAGGAGAAAAGATGGAAGGAGAACACCGAAGGAGGTTTATTTTTTGCGTCCTGCTGCCCGCAGTCCTGGCCTTTCCGCTGTGGAGCTTTGCCGCGGGCCCGGAGACCTCGTTTGACCCGACAAAATATTCAAAAGGGACCCGGGAAATCCCCACGCCGCAGAAGGGTTATCATGACCGTTACACCTCTATGACTGCATCCTGGAACGATGCGGGGCAGGGGTACTATGATCCCACCCAGTACACGCCGCCGGATGTGCCCGAGGCCGCCGGCAAGAAGAACTGTGTCGAGTGCCACGAGAAATATACACCCTCGGCGGTTGAAGAATGGAAGGCAAGCAAGCACGGCAAGAACGGGATAGACTGCTCCGTCTGTCACGGCACCCACCCCCAGGTTTTCATGCCCCTGCCCAAGACCTGCGGGACCTGCCATCCCGGACGCGTGGAGCAGCATTTTGCGGGCAAGCACGGGCGGTACGGTTTCTACGGAGCGCACACCCAGGCCGGACGGCGCGGGGCGCAGTATGAGGAGATGAAAGAGATGGGATGCGGCACGTGCCACAGCGTTGCGCTGAAATGCGACTCCTGCCATACCAGGCACCGGTTCGATCCGGCCGAGGCACGCAGGCCTGAGGCCTGCGCCACCTGCCATATGGGGCCTGACCATGCGCAGACCGAGTACTACGAATCCTCCAAGCATGGGGTCATCGCTTCGGTCGAGGGAAAGATCTTTGAAGAAGGGGGCCGTGCCCCCGGGTGTGTGACCTGCCACATGTCCAGGGGGACCCATGATGTGAGCCAGGGGATCACCCTGGGCGGGTCCTCGCAGGGGAAATTCATCGGGAATAATCCGAGCGGTGACGCATACCACCCGGACCCGAATGGGATCAACATGAACGAGATCAGCCCCGATGACTTTAAGAGAGAGAGGGACAAGATGCTGGCCATCTGCAAGAACTGCCATTCGGAACGATTCGCAAGGCACAAGCTGGGCACAGCGGACGGGATCAAGATCGCGACCGACGGCGTGACCGGCGAGGCCTACAAGATCATCCAGGGTCTGAAAGATGACGGACTGCTCAGCCCCATGCCGTCTGACCGGATCGAAAATCCGGCGCCCTTCCCCAAGGGCAAGGATATCTGGCTCACGGGCCATGAGCTCTATGAGCAGGTCTCGGGGATCGAGGCCAAGTTTTTCCACATGTACAAGTTCTACAACATCCATGCCTGGAAGGGGGCCTACCACATGAGCCCGGACTGGAGCCACTGGTACGGGAATGCCCCCCTGAAGCTGATGCTTTCCGAGATCTGGGAAGACGCCAGCATGATCCGGAGACTCAACGCCCTGGAGAAGAAAGAAGGAATCAACTGGAAGGATGTCTCACCGGTCCCGGATTTCATGAAGCCCAGGGAGAAACCTGAGGAGGTCAAGAGCAAACCTGTCGACACCAAGGAGCTGATCGAGAAGGTAAAATAATCAAGGAGGGAAAGATGCGATACGTGTTTCCATTATTATTGCTTATGCTATTCCTGGCCATGACTTCTGTACCTGATCTGATGGCAAGCGTGAGTTTTGAGAATACGGCGGGTCTCAGTAAGATCACCCTGGGAGGCGACGCGAGGTTACGAATGGAGTCCAGGGAGAACGAT
>MNYV01000148.1 GCA_001873285.1 Nitrospirae bacterium CG2_30_53_67 | reverse complement strand
GATACCGGCCCCAGTTTTATTTTCGGACCACGGACGTGACCGGCGTGGTGACGCTTCCGGAAGGGGTTGAGATGGTCATGCCTGGGGACAACATATCGGTTCAGGTGGAGCTGATCACCCCGATCGCCATGGAGAAAGAGCTTCGGTTTGCCATCCGAGAAGGCGGGCGGACCGTAGGCGCCGGCGTCATCAGCGAGATCATCGAATAAATAAGAGGAGTCGGGAAGGTGGATCAGAAAATACGCATTCGGCTGAAGGCCTATGACTATAAGCTCCTGGATCAGTCCGTGTTGGATATTGTTGAGACGGCAAAGCGGACTGGCGCAAGAGTAGCCGGACCCATACCCCTTCCCACACGGATAGAAAAGTTTACCGTCTTAAGATCCCCCCATGTGGATAAAAAATCCAGGGAACAGTTCGAGATCCGGACGCACAAGCGGCTGATTGACATCCTGGAACCAACGCCGCAGACCGTGGATGCGCTGATGAAACTGGATCTCGCCGCCGGCGTGGATGTGGAGATCAAGTTGTAATGGGCACAGGGGTCAAGATACAAGGGGCCGAGGGGCCCAGGGGTCAAGGGTCCAAGCGCTTTCTTTCCAGCGTTTGTTCCGGTCTTTTACTTGAACCCTTGAACCCTCATATATTGAAGAAGCTGGAGAAGTAAAAACAATGATGACCGAGTTGATCGGGAAGAAGATCGGGATGAGCCAGGTTTTTGAGAAAGAGGGAGGCCGGCTTATTCCTGTAACGGTGGTACAGGCCGGTCCCTGCCGGGTCATCCAGATCAAGAGCGAGAAGACGGACGGCTATAATGCCGTGCAGCTCGGTTTTGAAGAAGAAAACAGGAAGAACCGGTTGAATAAGCCGGAGACCGGTCACTGCAAAAAGAACGGGCTTCCCCTGTACCGGCATCTGCGCGAGGTGAGGCTTCCGGATCTCTCCGGCATAGAGGTCGGCATGGAGTTCAAGGCGGATCTCTTCGCTGCAGGAGAGGAGGTTGCCGTAACCGGCATCAGCAAGGGAAAGGGGTTTGCCGGCGTGGTGAAAAGGCATGGTTTCAGCGGCGGGCCTATGTCGCACGGTTCTCGTTTTCACAGGTCGCCCGGCTCAATCGGCCACCATGCCACCCCGAACAAGATCTTTAAAGGGAAACCCATGGCCGGGCATATGGGCGTAGAACGGGTGACCGTGAAGAATCTAAAAGTGGTGGAGATTCTTCCGGACCAGAATATCATCCTGATCCAGGGCGCGGTGCCTGGAGGAGAGAACGGGATTTTGCGGATCAGGAAGAAGCCGGGGAAGGAAGCAGCGGCCAAGGGCAAAGAATAGAAAACCGGAGAGAACCATGCCGTTCGTAGATGTTGTAGATCAGAAGAATAAAAAGGTCGGGACCCTGGAGTTGAAGGATGAGATTTTCGGTATCCGCCCGAACAAAGGGGCCGTGTTTCTGGCGGTCCGCTCGCACCTGGCCGGAGTGAGGGCGGGCACGGCATCGACCAAGACCCGAGGCGAAGTGAGCTATTCAAGCATCAAGCCCTATCGTCAAAAGGGGACCGGAAGGGCCAGGGCCGGTTTCCGTGGATCTCCGATTTGGCGCGGCGGAGGAATTACGTTCGGCCCGAAACCCAGGACGTATGACCTGAAGGTTCCCAAGAAGGTTCGCAAGCTGGCCCTGAAGAGCGCCCTCTCCAGCAAGGTGATGGAGGGTAACCTGAAAATTGTGGAACGCCTGGAGATCGAAACGCCGAAGACGCGCAGCCTGCTCGGCATATTGAAGGATCTGGGCCTTTCAGGCAAGACCCTGATTGTGACCGCAGAGTCCCAGGAGTCGGTGATCTTGTCCGGCAGGAATGTCCCGGATATTGCCGTGCTCACGGCCGGGCGGGTGAATGTGTATGATCTCTTGAACATGGGAAAAGTCCTGATGACCCGTGACGCGGTGGAAAAGATTTCGGAGGCATTGTCGGCATGAAACTGAATGATTACCAGACCCTGATCCGGCCCCTGGTGACGGAAAAAAATGTGAAACTCAAGGAAGAGGAGAATAAAATATTTTTTGAGGTTTCTCCTGCTGCCAACCGGATCGAGATCAAAAAAGCCGTGGAAAGGGCCTTCAAGGTCAAGGTCAGTAAGGTCAACATCCTGAACCAAAAGGGAAAGCGCGTGGTGTTCAAAAGCAGCCGCGGAAAGCGCAAGGACTGGAAAAAGGCCATCGTTACCCTGAAGCCGGGAGAGCGTGTGGACTACCTGGAAGGGTAGTATGCCGGCCTTGACCATGAGGCGGATTGTTATACAGTGCGTCATAAGTCAACGACACCTTTAAGACGTTGAGCATAGATCTGCCTGAAGAAGATTCTGCGAAGCGGAGTAGTGGAGTAGAAGATGGGGATTATACGTTACAAGCCGACATCACCGGGGAGACGATTCCAGACCGTCTCTGATTTTGAAGAGATCACCTGCTCAGAACCTCATAAGCCCCTTCTGAGGCCTCTCACTGAGAGCGCGGGGAGGAATGTCTACGGGCGGATCACGATGAGGAGGAGGGGCGGGGGGCATAAACGCAGGTACCGTGTGATTGATTTCAGGCGCGATAAGATCGGCGTTCCTTCCAAGGTCGCGACCATTGAATATGATCCGAACCGGTCTGCCCGGATTGCGCTCCTTAAGTACCGGGACGGGGAGAGGCGTTACATCCTGGCCCCTGAAGGACTGCACGTGAACGACGAAGTCATCTCCGGGAAGGATGCGGATATCCGTCTCGGGAATGCGCTTCCTTTGCGGAACATTCCGCTCGGGACCCTGATCCACAACATTGAACTCCGTGTGGGAAAGGGCGGTCAGATCATCCGGAGCGCCGGGACCTATGCCCAGATCATGGCCAAGGAAGGAAAATATGCTCTGGTCCGCCTTCCTTCCGGCGAGGTCCGCAAGATCCTGCAGGATTGCATGGCCACGATCGGGCAGCTGGGCAATCAGGATCACGAGAACATTTCCATCGGCAAGGCCGGCCGCGCAAGGTGGCTGGGCATGCGCCCCAAGGTGAGGGGCGTAGCCATGAATCCGGTGGACCATCCCCATGGAGGGGGCGAAGGGAAGACCTCGGGCGGCCGGCACCCGGTGACCCCTTGGGGGGTTCCCACCAAGGGATATAAGACGCGCAAGAAGAAGCATCGCACCGACCGATTCATTATAAAGAAGAGAGGATAAGGAGGCTGATGTGGCACGATCGGTGAAAAAGGGCCCTTTTGTGGACCTACATCTGGAGAACAAGATCCGTAAGATGAACGAAAGCGGCGGCCGGGAGATCATCAAGACTTGGTCGCGCCGTTCAATGATCACGCCGGACATGATCGGTCATACCATCGCTGTGCATAACGGGATGAAGTTCATTCCGGTTTTCATTACGGAAAATATGGTCGGCCACAAGCTGGGCGAGTTTTCAGCGACGAGGACCTTCCGGGGCCATCGGTCGGAGAAGTCCACAGGAGTGACGAAATAACGCGCAGGGGATCGGCCGCAAAGAGACAAATTTTCAGGAATCAATCATGGAAGTCAAAGCCGTAGCAAGGTTCGTTCGCATATCGCCGAGAAAAGTCAGGCTGGTGGTGGATGCCATACGTGGGCATCGGGTGGAGGAAGCGATCGGCCTGCTGAGAAGCATCCCCCATCGTGCGGCCCCGGTGGTCGAGAAGCTCTTACAGTCGGCGGTGGCCAATGCGGAACAAAAAGAGATGAAGGACGTGGACAGGCTGCGGATCCGGTATGCCGTTGTAGATCCGGGTCCGACCATCAAGCGTTTTTTGCCGAGGGCCATGGGACGAGCAACGCCGATCCGGAAACGGACGAGTCATATAACCATTGTCGTCTCTGAATAGGGGAAAAGGAGGGTGATCCATTGGGTCAGAAGGTCCATCCTATAGGATTTCGTCTGGGATATATCAAAGACTGGAACTCCAAGTGGTTTGCAAAGAAGGACTATGCGGAACTCCTTCATGAGGATCTGCAGTTGCGCAAGTTCATCAAGGAGAAACTCTATCATGCCGGGATCGGCCGGGTGGAGATCGAGCGGGCCGCCAAACAGGTGCGGGTGAATGTCTATACGGCCCGGCCCGGGATCATCATCGGGAAAAAAGGATCCGAGATCGACAAGCTCAAGGCCGACATTCAGAATAAGATCAAGAAGAACATCTATCTGAATATCCGGGAGATCCGAAAAGCGGAGATGGACGCCCAGTTGATTGCAGAGAACGTAGCGCTCCAGCTCGAGCGGCGCGTGGCCTTCCGCAGGGCCATGAAGAAGAGTGTGGCAAGCGCCCTGCGTTTCGGCGCCAAGGGGATCAAGATCCATTGCGCCGGGCGCCTTGCCGGCGCCGAGATCGCGAGACGGGAATGGTACCGGGAAGGCAGGGTTCCGCTTCATACGCTTCGCGCCGATATTGACTACGGATTTGCAGAGGCGCAGACCACATACGGCCTGATCGGGGTCAAGGTCTGGGTCTTCAAGGGAGAGATCCTGGAGCCGGAGAAGAAGCTCAAGACCGAAGGGGTGCCGTTGTAATTCCGTTTTTATTTTACAATTTGAGATCATCTCCAATTGTAATGGAGCAGATGCATCATGTTGATGCCCAAGAAAGAGAAATATAGAAAACAGATGAAGGGAAGGGCCCGAGGGAAGGCCAAAGGCGGGGTCAGCATTGATTTTGGGGAATACGGGCTCCAGGCCCTGGAGATGGGCTGGATCACGAGTAAGCAGATTGAGGCGGCCCGAATTGCCATGACACGCTATGTCAAGAGGGGCGGCAAGATCTGGATCCGGATTTTCCCGGACAAGCCGGTCACCAAAAAACCGGCGGAGACCCGCATGGGCAAAGGCAAAGGCGCTCCTGAATATCACGTGGCGGTGGTGAAGCCCGGCAGAATTCTCTATGAGATGGAGGGCGTCACCGAGCAGATCGCGATGGATGCCCTGAACCGGGCGGCCAGCAAGCTCCCGATCAAGACGAAGATTATTTCCAAACATGGGGTGGTTGCATAGTGGCCCGTTTCGTAAATACGTTGGCATTCGAGTGCCGCAGGGCCGGCTTATCTTCGTTACGCTCCCTGCGGCGTGCCACAGAGGGTACGCCTCGGTCACGTGCCTTGATGAACCGCCCCTGCGACCCTCTCGGTGCGTCACCATATTTACGAAAAGGACCACTTAGATGAAAGCTTCAGAGATCAGGGATTTAAGCATCGAGGAGATCGATGCCAAGGAAAAGGAACTGCTGTCAGAACTTCTCAACCTGCGGTTTCAGAAGGAGACCGGGCAGATGAGCAGTCCGGCGCGCATTCGGGAGGCCCGGAAAGACATTGCGCGGGTCAACACAATTCGGAAAGAAAAATTGAAAGGCCTTCGTTGACATGGAAAAACAAAGCAAGAAAAGAAGCCTGCGGGGTGTTGTGACCAGCAATAAGATGGACAAGACCGTTGTGGTTTCCGTACAGCGGTCCATGATGCACCCTCTCTACAAGAAGATCATGAGGAAGAGCAAACGGTACAAGGCCCATGATGCGAAGAACGAATGCCGGATCGGCGATACGGTTCGAATCCTGGAATGCAGGCCGCTCAGCAAAGAGAAACGTTTTCGGGTCGTGCAGATCATGGAACGGGTGAAGTAATCGGATGAGGATCTCTCAGGGAGTTTGGAGGAAACCATGATCCAGCCTCAAACCACGTTGAACGTGGCGGACAATTCAGGCGCCAAGAAGTTGATGTGCATCCATGTGATGGGCGGGTCAAAGGTCCGTTATGCGCGTGTCGGAGACATCATTGTTGCGTCCGTAAAGGAAGCCATTCCGAGAGGGAACGTCAAAAAAGGCACGGTCGTCAAGGCGGTGGTGGTCAGGACCAAGAGGGCCCTGAAACGCAAGGACGGATCCAGCATCCGATTTGACGACAATGCCGCTGTGATCATCAATGCTCAGATGGAGCCGGTCGGGACGCGTATCTTTGGTCCGGTGACACGCGAGCTCAGGTGGAAAAATTTCATGAGGATCATTTCTCTGGCCCCGGAGGTCCTGTAGCGCGCCGGGTTTGTTGATGCAGGATTCCCCGTCCGAAAGCGTCGGGGGTTCATTTCAGGATGGAAGAAAGATATGGCGGCGGTAAAGAAAAATGATACGGTCCAGGTGATGGCCGGGAAAAACAAGGGAAAGAGAGGAAAGGTCCTCAGGGTTTTCCCTGAAAGGGACCGTCTCGTGATTGAGAAAGTCAACTATATCAAGAGGCATACCCGGCCCAGCGCGGAGAACCAGCAGGGCGGGATCATAGAAAAGGAAGGGAGCATCCACGCTGCCAATGTGATGGTGGTCTGCGAAAAATGCGATGCGCCCGTCAAGAGCAGGCATAAGAAACTGGAAGATCAGAAAAAAATTCGGGTCTGCGCCAAATGCGGAGAGCCGCTGGATCGGACGTAACGTCGGGGAATCAACATGGCAAGGCTTAAGGAAAATTACAAGAAAGACATTGTTCCATCGCTGATGAAGCAGTTTGGATATTCCAGTGTGATGCAGGTTCCCCGTCTCATGAAGATCGTGGTGAACGTGGGTATGGGAGAGGCGATTCAAAATCCAAAACTCCTGGAATCGGCCGTGGCTGAGCTTCGTCAGATCACCGGCCAGCAGCCGGTGGTCACGCTGGCCAGGAAGTCCATCGCGAATTTCAAGCTTCGGGAAGGCATGGCCGTGGGATGCAAGGTCACCCTGCGCAAAAACATGATGTATGAATTTCTGGATCGTTTGATCAATACGGCGCTTCCGCGCATCCGGGATTTCCGGGGTGTTCCCGGGAAGTCCTTCGACGGACGCGGGAACTATTCCTTGGGTCTTTTGGAGCAGAGCATTTTCCCGGAGATCAAATACGACAACGTCGAGAAGGTCCATGGGATGGACATTATCATTGTCACGTCGGCGAAGACCGACGAGGAGGCCAAGGCCTTGTTGTCGGGCTTTCACATGCCTTTCAGGAATTAACCGGAGGTCACCCGGCTCTCTGAACCGTTCAAACGGAAAAATGGAGGAATACGATTGGCCAAGACGTCTTTAATCATCAAGCAGCAGAGGAAGCCGAAATTCAAGGTCAGGGCATACAACCGATGCAGAATATGCGGCAGGCCGAGAGGGTATATCAACCGGTTCGAGCTCTGCAGAATCTGTTTTCGCCAGCTGGCCCTGAGAGGGGATATCCCCGGGGTGACGAAATCAAGTTGGTAGGAATATTTTTAAGGAATATGATTACAGGAGTCCATGCATGTCCATGACCGATCCCATAGCCGATATGCTCACACGTATTCGGAATGCCGTCAAGGCGCAAAAACAAGAGACGGACGTTCCGGCTTCGGAGATCAAGATTGCGCTCTCGAAGATCCTGAAGGAAGAAGGCTTCATCAAGAACTTCAAGGTTTTAAAGGATAGTCCTCAGGGGACGATACGAATCAGCTTAAAGAAACCGGAAGGGAAAGAGAGCGTCATCCACGGAATCGACAGGATCAGCAAGCCTGGGATGCGGGTCTATGTGAAGGTGGATGAGATCCCGAACATCAGGAACGGCTTGGGCGTGGCGATCCTCTCAACGCCCAAAGGGGTGATCACGGACCGGCAGTGCAGGAAAGAACATGTGGGTGGAGAGGTGTTGTGCGCCGTCTGGTAGGAGATCCGATCTGTTAACCCTGCCTTAAAAAGGTGTAACGGCCGGGGGTGAAGACGGTTCTCCGGTTTAACGGTTAAAGGAAAAAGAGATGTCGAGAGTAGGAAAATTGCCGGTGATTCTGCCCAAAGGCGTGAAGGCGGCGCTCAAGGATTCGACCTTGGAGATCAAGGGGCCGAAAGGGACCCTTTTGAGGAAAATCCCGCCGGATATCTCGGTTGAACTCCAGGAAGGAAAGATCCTGGTCCACCGCGCATCGGATTCCAGAGAACATCGCGCCTTTCATGGGTTGATTCGGAATCTGATCGCCAACATGGTCCATGGTGTGACAAGCGGTTTTTCCAAGATTCTGGAGATCAATGGCGTGGGATACAAGGCGCAGGTTAAGGGACGGTCCGTGGAGTTCAATCTCGGATATTCCCATTCCATTCTATTCCCGCTTCTGGAAGGGGTGGAAGCCTTGGTGGAGAAGAGTATCATCACCATTTCCGGGATCAACAAGGAGGACGTGGGGCAGACCGCGGCAAACATCCGCGCCCTTCGCCGGCCGGAACCCTATAAGGGCAAAGGGATCAAGTATCAGAAGGAAAGAATCATCAGAAAGGCCGGAAAGACCACCAAGTAGGCCTGATCATAAAGGGGAAGAAGAACCGTGGAGAAAAATACCAAGAGGGTGGCCCGAATCGCAAGGCATCAGAGGGTTCGGAAAAAGGTGTCCGGCGCTCAGGGAAGTCCGAGACTGTCCGTTTTCAGGAGCGCACGGCATATCTATGCGCAGGTCATCGATGATATCCATTCCCATACCATCGCAAGCGCATCTACCTTGGATCCGGTGTTCCGGGACCAGAAGGTAGATGGCGGGAAAAAGGAAGCTGCGAAGTGGGTCGGTCAGGAGATTGCAAGGCGGGCCCAGGAGAAAGGGATCAAGAAAGTGGTCTTTGACCGCGGCGGTTATAAATTTCTTGGGCGTGTCAAGGTTCTCGCCGAAGCCGCCAAGGAATCCGGGCTCAAATTCTAAGGAATGAGGATGATGAATAAAGGGAGGGACTCTTTGGAGAAAAAGAATGACCAATCCGGCGAACTGATCGATAAAATCGTTCATATCAACCGTGTGGCCAAAGTCGTAAAAGGCGGAAGACGCTTCAGTTTCAGCGCCCTTGTGGTTGTCGGTGACGGTAAAGGAAGCGTGGGATACGGCAAAGGCAAGGCCAATGAGGTCCCGGAAGCCATCCGGAAAGGGATCGAGGAGGCCAAGAAAAAGATGGTGACGGTCTCCCTTCGCTCGAAGACGATTCCTCATCAGGTGATCGGGCATTATGGGGCCGGAGAAGTGGTCAT
Organism: Nitrospirae bacterium CG2_30_53_67; assembly: GCA_001873285.1. Lineage (NCBI taxonomy): Bacteria > Pseudomonadati > Nitrospirota > Nitrospirae bacterium CG2_30_53_67. The sequence goes on along the minus strand of MNYV01000148.1, from coordinate 10,108 downwards.
GAAACCGGCTTCCGAAGGGACGGGCCTGATCGCCGGCGGGGGTGTGCGGGCCGTTTTGGAAGTGGTCGGTGTCCAGGATATCCTGACCAAATGCGTCGGGTCCAGCAATCCTTACAATGCTGTACGCGCGGTCATGGATGGACTGCTCAAATTGAGAGATGTGGAACAAATTGCAAAGCTCAGAGGCAAGACTGTGGACGAATTGACCGCTTAGCGTGGACCGGGCCGTGGATACGAAAGGTTGATGGACTCATGGGACAGTTAAAGATCACACTGAAAAGAAGCCCGATCGGGAAGCCCAAAAAACACAAGGAAATCATCCGCGGCCTGGGTCTGAAAAGGACACAGCAGTGGGTGATTCGCAAGGATACTCCGGAAATATGGGGAATGGTCAATAAGATACCTCACCTGGTGGATGTGGAAAATGTGATGGATGAAGCCGTCAACGATTGAGTAAGGATGGAAGATGAGATTACATGATTTAAAGCCCCCGAAGGGGTCCACCAAGAAGCGCAAAAGGATCGGCAGAGGGAACGCCTCCGGGCATGGCGGGACATCGACCCGAGGGCACAAGGGACAGAACGCCCGTTCAGGCGGCAGTAAAAAGGCCGGCTTCGAGGGAGGGCAGATGCCATTGCAGAGGAGGCTCCCCAAGCGGGGGTTCACCAACATCTTCCGCAAGGAATATACCATCCTGAACCTTTCCCGGCTGGATCTCCTCGAAGGAACGGATCAAGTGGATCCTGAGATCCTGCGCGATAAAGGGGTGGTCAAACAAATGCGTGCCGGGCTGAAGATTCTCGGCGCCGGTGAGCTCCATCGTCCCATGGTGGTGAAGGCGCACAAATTCAGCAAAAAGGCGGCCGAGAAGATCCGTGCAGCCGGCGGAACGGCCGAGATCATAAAATAAGGTTCATCTCCAAAAGAGTGGGTGAAGACATCAGGGGTCAAGGGGTCAAGGATTCCAGGGGTCAAGTGAAGTGCTAAAAACATAAGGGGCCGAGGGTCCTAGGGGTCAAGGGTTCCAGTATTTATCTCTGAAAATTTTGCTTGCGTTTCAGTATCTCACTTGAACCCTTGACCCCTCGACCCCTGGAACCCTATGGATCTTCAACCCTCGAACCCTTTTTACCCACTAAATGGGAGAAGAACCACAATTTATTATATCGGAGATCCGGTTGTTAGAGAGCCTGCAGAACATTTTCAAGGTTCCTGAATTAAAGAGAAGGATCCTTTTCACACTCGGGTTTCTGGCGATTTACAGGGTAGGGTGTCATGTCCCGATCCCGGGAATAGATTCAAAGGCCCTCTCCGAGTTCTTCCAGTCTCAGGAGGGGGGAATTCTCGGATTCGTGAGCATGTTCTCCGGCGGGGCGCTGAGCCGTATGACGGTCTTTGCCTTGGGGATCATGCCGTACATCAGCGCCTCGATCATCCTGCAGCTCCTGACATCGGTGGTGCCGAGTCTTGAGCAGTTGGCCAAGGAAGGGGCGGCGGGACGGAAAAAGATCACGCAGTACACCCGGTATGGAACGATCCTTCTCAGCATCATACAGGGCGCCGGCATTGCCGTCGGCCTTCAGAGCACCACGAGTCCGGGCGGCGCCCCCATCGTGATCCACCCCGGACCCGGATACCTGATCTTCACCGTGATCACCCTGGTGGCGGGAACGGCCTTCATCATGTGGCTCGGTGAACAGATCACCGAGAAGGGGATCGGGAACGGGATCTCCCTGATCATCTTTGCAGGGATTGTGGCGGCCATGCCCTCTGCCGCGGCCCAAACCGCGACCTTGGTCCGGGGAGGGATCATGCAGCCTTATGTGGTTCTGGTCATCCTGCTGCTGATCGTTTTGGTGACAGGGGCCATCATCTTTATGGAACAGGGGCATAGAAAGGTGCCGGTCCAGTATGCGCGGCGGGTGGTCGGCCGCAAGGCCTATGGCGGCACGGATACCCATATCCCGTTGAAGATCAATACCGCGGGCGTGATCCCGCCGATCTTCGCCTCTTCGATCATCCTCTTCCCGGCGACCATCGCCCAGGTGATTCATCATCCCTGGATGCAGGCGGTGGCCGGGAGTCTGAGCCCGGGGAGTCTGGTTTATATGATCCTCTATGTAGGATTTATCATTTTTTTTACTTTTTTTTATACGGCGGTGATGTTCAATCCCGTGGACGTGGCCGAAAACATGAAGAAGCAGGGGGGGTTTATCCCGGGACTCCGGCCTGGGAAGAATACATCGGACTACCTTGACAAAGTCCTGAGCAGGATCACCTTTGTCGGGGCCCTTTATCTTTCGGCGGTCTGTGTGCTTCCGATGTTTTTGATCCAGGAGCTGAACATCCCCTTCTACTTCGGGGGGACGTCCCTTCTCATTGTTGTGGGTGTGGCGCTCGATACCTTGAGACAGATCGAATCCCATCTTCTGCAGCGCCAATATGACGGCTTTTTGAAGAAGGGGAGGATTCATGGACGGAGCGGGCGCTGACTTCAAACGTGAATGAAGAGAGGGAGCCGAAAATAAGAAACAAGAGAAAGGAAGGGCACAGAAAATGCGAATGATACTTTTAGGGCCTCCGGGGGCAGGGAAGGGTACGCAGGCCAAGAAGCTGGTTGAAAAATACGGCATACCACAGATATCAACCGGCGACATTCTCCGAGAGGCCGTGAAGAACAAGACCTCCCTGGGCAAAGAGGCAAAGTCCTACATGGACAAAGGGGCGCTGGCGCCTGACCACATCGTGGTGGGGATTATCCGTGAGAGGCTTAAGAGCAGCGATTGCGCCAAGGGGTACGTCCTCGACGGATTTCCGAGGACCGTCCCCCAGGCCGATGAGCTCAAAAAGGCCCTGAAGAATATGGGACAGTCCATTGACTATGTCTTGTCGATCGTGGTCCCCAATCCGGAGCTGATCAAAAGGTTGACCGGCCGGAGAACGTGCAAGGAATGCGGCGCCGGGTTCCATGTATTTTTCAAAAAACCCGCCAAGGATGGAATCTGCGACCAATGCGGCGGGTCCTTGTTCCAGCGGGACGATGACAAGGAAGAGACCATCAAGAACCGTCTTAACGTCTACAACAAGCAGACCGAACCCCTGATTCAGTACTACAGGAAGGACGGCGTTCTGGTGGAGATCCATGGGACCGGAGGGATTGAGGATATCTTCGGCCGGATCCGCGCGGTGATTGAGAAGCAGGGATGATCATTCTCAAGCATCCCGATGAGGTGGAGAAGCTGTACGAGGCCAACCAGATCGTGGCCCATCTATTGGAGATGTTGAGGGAATGGGCCCGGCCCGGGATGACCACCTTGGAGATGGACCGTATTGCGGAAGAATTCATCGGGAAGAACGGGGCTAAGCCGGCATTCAAAGGATACAAAGGGTATCCGGCGACTCTGTGCACTTCGGTCAATGAGGTTGTGGTCCATGGGATCCCTTCAAAAAAACAGGTTCTCAAGGAAGGGGATCTGATCAGTATAGACGTCGGGGTGGTTTTAGACGGATACTACGGTGATTCAGCGCGGACCTACCCGGTCGGCGCCGTTTCCGAGGATGCGGCCCGTTTGATGCGGGTGACCGAGGAGGCCCTGTGCCGGGGGATTCAAAAGGCCACGGTCAAGAATCGGCTCTTTGATATATCCAGCGTCATTCAGGAATATGTTGAGAGTCATTCCTATTCCGTGGTCAGGGCCTTTGTGGGCCATGGGATCGGGCGCAGCCTGCACGAAGAACCCCAGATCCCGAATTTCGGGTTCCCCAACAGGGGACCGAGATTGAAAGAGGGGATGGTCCTGGCCATCGAGCCGATGGTGAATATGGGACATTGGGATGTGACGATTTTGGAGGACAACTGGACCACGGTGACATCGGACCGGAGCCTTTCGGCTCATTTTGAACATTCCATTGCCGTCTTGAATCAGGGGCCGAGGATTCTGAGCCAGGCGGCCTGACGGAATATAAAGGAAATATGGCCAAGGAAAATGCGATAGAAGTTGAAGGGACGGTCCTGGAGCCGCTTCCGAACGCCATGTTTAGAGTCGAGCTGGAAAACGGGCACAAGGTCCTGGCCCACATCTCCGGGAAGATGCGCCTTCATTACATCAAGATCCTTCCCGGTGACAAGGTTAAGATCGAGCTGTCCCCTTATGACCTGACGAGAGGGAGGATTACCTACCGGCACAAGTAAGACCCGTTGGAGAACCAACTTCTCTAACGGTTGGGGCGGCTCTCGTCAATAGAGTCTAAGTGGCCCTGTTCGTAAATATGGTGACGTACCGAGAGGGTCGTAGGGTGGTCTCATCAAGGCGTGCGGCTGAGGCGTACCCCTCCGGTACACCGCAAGGAGCGCAACTTTGACCCGGCCGCCATACGGTACTCGAATGCCACCGTATTTACGAATAGTGCCACTAAGGTCCGGAATACGGGAAAGGAAGTAAAAACATGAAGGTCAGGGCTTCGGTAAAAAAATTGTGTGAGAAATGCAAGATCATCAGAAGGAAGAATGTGGTCCGTGTGATTTGTGTCAATCCCAAGCACAAACAGAGGCAGGGATAACCTTCCCCTGCCGGAAGGACTGCCGGCGGGGGCGCAGGCAGGCATGCATAAAGGAGATAGACTTTGGCAAGAATAGCAGGGGTGGACGTACCGAATAACAAACGCGTGGAAATCGGTCTGACGTATATTTATGGTATCGGCCGATCCCGCTCCAAGGAGATCCTGAAAAAGTCAGATGTAGATGAGAACACCCGGATCAAAGACCTGACCAGCGAGCAGATCGGTAAGATCCGGGATGTGATCGTATCGGACTATCGTATCGAAGGGGATCTTAGAAAAGAGGTCTCCATGAGCATCAAACGGCTGATGGATCTCGGGGTTTACCGGGGCATCAGGCACAGACGGGGACTTCCGGTCAGGGGCCAGAGGACGCATACGAATGCAAGGACGCGCAAAGGACCGAGACGCGGTGTTGCCGTCAAGACTAAAAAGGTATTGAAGACCAAGTAGGGACGAGACTGCGCCGGCCCATGGCCGATTTTGGGTATAGCCGGTCAAAGGCATCGTGGTAGGATACGGCCGGCAAGCCGTGTCAGGAGGCATCATGGAAGAGACGAAAAAGAAAACCCCGGTCCACAAGAAGAAGGAGAAGAAGAACGTCCAGAACGCGGTGGCCCACATCAAGGCGACATTCAACAATACCATCGTCACCATTACGGATGTGGGCGGAGACGTGATTGCCTGGTCCACAGCCGGCGGGCAGGGTTTCAAAGGGAGCCGCAAAAGCACACCCTTTGCCGCTCAGGTCGCCGCTGAGAATGCGGCCAAAAAAGCCATGGAGCATGGTGTCCGCAAGGTGGAGGTCCTGGTCAAGGGCCCCGGCATAGGCCGGGAATCCGCCATCCGGTCCCTTCAGGCATCGGGCCTTGACATCACGCTGATCAAGGACGTCACCCCGATTCCTCACAATGGGTGCAGACCTCCGAAACGGCGGAGAGTCTGAAAACAGGAAATGGAAAATAGGAAATAGAAGACAGAAGAGAACAAGAGCAAGGTTAAATTTATTTTGAGAGCATACGATACTTAATGGATTCGTAAAAAGTCCAAAAACTCCCTCTCCCTTGATGGGAGAGGGTTAGGGTGAGGGTGACAAGTATTTATATTGCAATCCATTATCATCCCCCTCCCCTTTGTCCCCTCCCGCCAGGGGAGGGGACAATATGACTTTTTACGAAGCCGCTATTTCAGGAGGTGTTCATTGGCAAGATATATTGGTCCGGTCTGCCGGCTCTGCCGCAGGGAAGGGGAAAAGCTTTTTTTAAAAGGCGAACGCTGTTTCAAGGAGAAATGCAGCGTGGAACGCCGAACCTACGCCCCGGGACAGCATGGGCAGCGCCCCAAAAAGCTCTCAGAATACGGGATGCAGTTGAGGGAAAAACAGAAGGTCCGCCGTATTTACGGGGTCATGGAGAATCAATTTCGTTCCTATTTCAAAGAAGCGGACCGGAAGAAGGGGATCACCGGAGACAACCTGCTGCGCCTTCTCGAGGCCAGACTGGATAATGTCATATACAGGCTTTGTTTCGCGGATTCAAGGACCGAGTCGAGACACCTCATCCGGCATGGACATTTTCAGGTCAACGGGAAGAAGGTCAATATTCCCTCTTTCATGGTACGGCCCGGAGAGGAGATCTCGGTCCGGCCAAAGAGCATGAAAATCCAAACGATTCAGGCGAGTTTTTCAGCCGTGGATCGGCGGGGGGTCCCTGCATGGCTGGAGGTAAACAAATCCGAGATGAAGGCGTCGGTCAAGTACCTTCCTGCCAGGGAAGAGATCGCTCTTCCTGTCCGGGAGCAGCTTATTGTGGAACTCTATTCCAAGTAAGATGATTCTTGTTCCAAAAGGCATTCTCACCCATGAAGGGGGCTTTTCTATGGCAATGTTATTGAAAGGTTTTCAGAAACCCAAGCATTTAAATTATGAATCCGAGATCTTGACGGATACATACGGGAGGTTCTACGCCCAGCCCTTTGAACGGGGATTCGGCACCACGATCGGGAACTCCCTCAGGAGGATCCTCCTTGCTTCCATCGAGGGAGCGGCCATCACATCCGTCAAAATCGAAAAGGTGATGCACGAGTATTCCACCATTCCCGGTGTGCTGGAAGATGTCTCGGAAATCATCCTGAACCTCAAGGGGGTCTATTTCAGGATGCATACCGACAAGCCCAAGCTGATCCGTCTCAAGGTCAAAGGGAAGAAGGAGGTCAAGGCCGGAGATATCGCTACCGATGCGGAGATTGAGATCATCAATCCGGAGCATCATATCGCTACACTCGAGAAGGATGCTGAGCTGGATATGGAGATGGAGATCCGCCTGGGCCGCGGGTATGTCCCGGCCTCTGAGGATTTGGAAAGGCGCAAGAGCATCGGGGTGATCCCCGTGGATGCGGTCTACAGCCCGATCCAGAAGGTCAACTTCAGCGTCGAGAATGCCCGTGTGGGTCATGCCACGGATTACGATAAGCTGATCCTCGATGTCTGGACCAACGGGACCATCAAGCCGGACGACGCCATTGCCTATGCCGCCAAGATCCTGAAGGACTACATGTCGATTTTCATCAACTTCGAGGAGGAGGTCGAGGAAGAAACGCCCGTCGTGGACCAGAAAGATGAAAATTTCAGAAGCTGCCTGCTCAAGAGCGTAGAGGAACTGGAACTCTCGGTCCGTTCCTACAACTGTCTGAAGAAGGCCGAGATTAAGACCATCGGAGAGCTGGTGCAGAAGACAGATTCCGAGATGCTCCGGACCAAGAATTTCGGCAGGAAATCGCTCAACGAGATCAAAGAGCTTTTGACCGAGATGGGGCTTTCACTCGGGATGAAAATCGATCCGAGTTTTCTAAAGCCCAAGCCTGACAAAGAAAAAGAAAAAGACAAAGAAAAAGAAAAATAGGACTCAAGTCAGCGCCGCTTTGATGCCGAAAGGATAGTGCCATGCGACACAACATAGCAGGAAGAGCCCTGAGCCGGACGTCGAGCCACAGGGCCGCCTTGATGAAGAACCTTGCAGGGTCGTTGATCCGTTACGAAGCCATTGAAACCACCCTCCCTAAGGCCAAGGAGCTTCGTCCTTTTGCCGAAAAACTGATCACCGTCGGAAAGAAAGGAACGCTTGCCGCCAGGAGGCGGGCCTTTGATCTCCTTCGGGACCTGGACCTGGTCAAAAAACTTTTCGATTCCCTGGCGCCTCGTTTCAAGGAGAGAAACGGCGGATATACGCGGATCCTCCGGACTCGGACCAGACCCGGGGACGGGGCGGTGATGGCCGTGATCGAGTATCTGGACAGAGAGCTGAAAGCGCCGAAAAAAACAGAACCTGAAAAACCCGAGAAGAAAAAAAGCCTTCTGAAAAAGGTGATGGAGAAGGGAAAGAGCCGGAAACCAAAGGCCGAATCCCCCGAAGCCGGCAAGGACAAGAAAAAACCCGAGAAGTCAAAAAAGAGCTGACCTGATTCCGTCATGGGGTATTACGCGAAAAAGCTCGACCATCTCTTCCTGCGCCTTTTGTATCTCTTGCCCAAGCATCTGATCTCCCGTATCACGGGATGGTTCGGGAGGATCCCGCTCCCGTTCCCGCTGAATCTTATTCTGGTCCGCGCCTATGCGGCCCTATACCATGTCAATCTCTCAGAGGCTGAGCTCCCTCCCTCGCAATACCATACCCTGAACGCATTCTTCGTCAGGAAACTGAAACCATCAGTTAGGCCCATAGACCCGGATCCCAAACATATTCTCTCTCCAGTCGACGGCACGGTGATCCGTTCAGGCCCCGTCAGCAACGGCACACTGCTTCAAGCCAAGGCATGGACATACACCCTCCGGGACCTGCTCGGCGGCCCTGAACGCGCCGCCGATTTTCTGGGAGGATCATCCGTTACCCTCTACCTTTCTCCCTCGGATTACCACCGGATCCACGTGCCGGCAGATGCAGAGGCCGAGGCATTGCAGTACATCCCCGGCCGGCTCTTTCCGGTGAATCGGTACTCCCTCGACAGGATCAAAAACCTTTTCGTGATCAACGAACGCCTGGTAGTCCACATGAAAACCGGTCTGGGGCAGATGGCCATGGTCATGGTCGGGGCCGTCAATGTGGGAAAGATCCGGATCACATTCGACGAGATCAGAAATCAAGTCTTTCACAAAGGCCCTTTCTTGAGGAGGTACCGTCCGGCGATTACCCTCCGGAGAGGAGAGGAGATGGGGCGCTTCGAACTGGGTTCCACGGTCATCCTCCTCTTTGAAAAGGACCGGGTGGAACTTACCGTTCAAGAGGGACAACACGTCCGGGTGGGGGAGCCGATCGGAATTATAGCTTGTTACAAACAGTAATCATCTTGCCACAAAGTCACAAAAAAAACATAAAAAATTCTATTTCCTTATCCTGAACTTGCCGTTTTGATAAGTGCAGAAACTATCTGCGAGCAAGTCGCCAAACTCGATGAGTACTTTTTGTACAACAGAAAGCTTTTCATCTCTTCCGGCATCCTCCATTCTGAGAAGGAGTACGCCAATGTGTCTCTGTTTATGGTGATAAACAAGTTCACCAAAATCCTTATCCATCGTAATCACAACCCTTTTTTCATTAGTGGACAACTTCAGTATTTCTGAATCACGCATCCTTGGATCGATGTCTCTGACAGCGAGAACATCAAATTCCTGAGACCGGAGCCAAGACTCTATATTCTTCCCGACTCCAACATCTACGAGAAACTTCAAGCTTTTTTTCATATTTATTTGAGTTCGAAAACGCGCTCTTCAGAAATGATTTCTGCTGCATAGAGAAGAGCTGCCTGAATATCCGCAGGTTCGAGTTCCGGATATTCTTCTAAGAGCTCTTTAACCGGGATACTGTGAGCAAGAGCCTTGATGATCTGTTCTACGCTGATTCGAAGCCCCCTGATGGTAGGTTTGCCTACCAACACATCTGGATCGATCGTGATTCTGGACAAAAGTTCTTCTTTCTTCATAAGATCACCTCAGAAAAAAAATATATTCGTATGTTATACGAAATGGAATGCAACTGTCAAACGGAAAAACTCGCATCTTAGAGACTTAGTGGCAAAATCATTTTTTTCAATAATCCACCTGCGCCACGGTCCCCTGCAGCTTCATCTGGTTTTCCAGCATATTCACCTTTTCATACAGCGCCGAAATCAGGGCCTGCTGCTGCTCCATGGATGCCTGCTTTACCTTGAGCGTGTCAATCTCTTTCTGCTGTTCTTTGATGGCTTCCACGAGCAGGGGAACCAAATTTGCCGTAGCTATCGAATAGTAGTCGCCCTTCTTCTGCACCACCTCGGGTACAATCTCCTTCACCTCCTGAGCAATCATCCCAACTTGCCTTCCTTCCCCACGCGTTTCAGTATCATTCCAGGTAAAGTAAACGCCTCTCAACTTTAGGACTTGATCAAGGCCGTTATCTATTTCTCGAATATCTTTTTTAAGCCCTCGGTCCGAGTCGTTATACCACGCACTTGTTCCTCCTGCATCACCGTATACAAAGAGTTTTCTCGAAGGACTCGTCGTCCCGATGCCGACGTAGCC
>MNYV01000147.1 GCA_001873285.1 Nitrospirae bacterium CG2_30_53_67 | reverse complement strand
CCTGATCATTGACGTGGAGGTGGTTACAGATCAGGAGATCATCAACCTGATGAATGATCAGGACATCATCCTCCCCTTTTAGGTAGGAAATTTTAATCTCCGCCTTTTGCCATGATGTTGTCGTAGAGGGTTTCAAGCGCCAGTTTGTGTTTGGCCTCTTCCTGCGAGAGCATCTGGAAGAGCTTCTTATGGCCGCCTGCATCCACACGGCCGGCGCAGTCGTCATAGAATTTCTTGGCTTTCTCCTCCCGCTTCATAGCCAGCCTCAGGATATCCGGGTAGGACATGCCCGCCTTGTATGCAATATCAACCATGTAGTCGCTGCGCTTGAGGTCGGCGATCCCTGCCGGCTTGAACCCGGCCACGTTTTTGGGATCGAGGTTTTCGAGCATGGCCTTGTGCTTTTTCTCCTCATCGGCAAAGGACTCAAAGGTCTTCCTGGCCGCGCTGTATTTCTCCTGCTTTCCCGCATCGGTATAGAACTTCACCGCCTCTGCTTCTTTTTCTATAGCGTACTTGATGATATCCTCTATGGACTTAAAGCTCATGGTTTTCTCCTTTTACCAAAATTCGTATTGTCAAAACCTAACCACAGAGAACACAGAGTATTTCTCTCAGCACTCTGTGGTTTCATCTCTCATCCTTTTTTTACTGGTTCCCATTGGGTTTCCACCACTCGCCCGTCTGCAGGTACTGCTGGATGGCCTTGGCCGCATTCCGCCCTGCGCCCATGGCCAGAATCACCGTAGCGCTCCCGGTCACAATATCCCCGCCGGCAAATACGCCTTTCTTGCTGGTACGGCAGGTGGTTTCGTTTTCCACCTCGATGTATCCTTTTTTGTTCAGCTTCAGATCCGGCGTGGTCTGGGCGATCAAGGGGTTGGCGCTGGTGCCGATGGCAATGATGACGGCATCCATCGGGAGGGTAAACTCCGAACCTTTGATGGGCACCGGCCGGCGTCTGCCCGACGCATCCGGCTCACCCAGTTCCATCTTCAGGCACTCCAGCCCGGTCACCCATCCCTGCTCGTTGCCGATGACACGGACCGGTGCGGTCAGGTTTTTGAACTGAACCCCTTCATGTTCCGCATGATCAACCTCCTCCTTCCGGGCGGGCATCTCCGTCCTGGACCGCCGATAGACGATGTAGGCGTTATCCGCTCCGAGGCGCAGGGCCGTACGCACCGAATCCATGGCCACGTTACCGCCTCCGATCACGGCCACGTTTTTGAACTTCTTGATGGGAGTGTCATAAACCGGAAACTCAAAGGCCTTCATCAGATTGTTCCGGGTCAGGTACTCATTAGCCGAATAGACCCCGTTCAGATTCTCACCGGGGATGCCCATGAACCAGGGGAGTCCCGCCCCGCTGCCGATGAACACGGCATCGTATCCATCCTCCTTCATCAATTGATCGATGGTCCGGATCTTCCCGATGACATGGTTCAATCTCAGGTCCACCCCGAGCCTCTGGAGGTACTTCACCTCTCTACCCACAATGGCCTTGGGAAGGCGGAACTCCGGGATGCCGTAGACCAGGACCCCTCCCGCTTTGTGCAAGGCCTCAAAGATGGTCACATCGTGACCCCGCCGTATCAGGTCCCCGGCAACGGTCAAACCGCCCGGCCCGGCGCCGACCACGGCCACCTTCTTGCCGGTCTTCGGCGGGAGTTCAGGCAGGGGAACCTCGCCGTGTTCCGCCTCATAGTCCGCCACAAAGCGCTCCAGCCTTCCGATGGCTACCGGTTCTCCTTTCTTTCCCACGACACAGACCTTCTCACACTGATCCTCCTGAGGGCAGACACGCCCGCAGACCGCAGGCAGAAGATTGGTTTCCTTAATAGCCTGGACGGCCTTCAGAAACTCCTTTTCCTGGATCAGTTTGATGAACTTCGGGATGTTGATTGAAACCGGGCAGCCGGTTATGCAAAAGGGTTTCTTGCACTGCAGACAGCGGGAGGCCTCAGTCACGGCATGTTCAAGTTTATAGCCGAGGGTTACGGAACTGAAATTTTTGGCTCTCTGATGGGGATCCTGTTCCGGCATGGGCTGCCTGGGAATCTTCGGCTTCTTGGGTTTTGTCTCCTGCCTCCCTTTGGTTGGTTTCTCGTCACTCATAATTGCTCTTGATCCTCATTTAATGGTTTGATTCAATCTTTCAAGCCTGGCGGCAGGTCTGCTTCTCGCATATCTCTTTTGCCAGTTTTTCCTCAGGAAGATACTGCCGCTGGCGCATCATCATCTCTTCGAAATCAACCTGATGGCCGTCGAATTCAGGACCATCCACACAAACGAACTTGGTCTTTCCGCCCACGGTCACCCGGCAGGCGCCGCACATACCGGTCCCGTCTACCATGATTGTGTTCAAGCTGACAAAGGTCTTGATCTTATACGGCTCCGTGACCTTGCAGACGAACTTCATCATGATGGGCGGCCCGATGACCACAACCAAGTCGATGGGGATCTTCTCCACCTCGATCATATGCTTCAGTTCGTCCGTGACAAAGCCATGCCGGCCATAGGACCCGTCGTCTGTCGTGATCCGGATCTCATGGCTGACTTTTTTCATCTTATCTTCATAGATCAGAAGGTTCCTGGTGCGGGAACCCAGGATCGAGATCACCTTGTTTCCGGCGTCCTTCATGGCCTTGGCGATCGGATGGACCGGGGCGATCCCGATCCCGCCGCCCACGCACACCACCGTGCCGAACTTCTCAATATGCGTGGGCTTGCCCAGAGGCCCGGAGACATGATGGATACGGCCGCCTTTGTTGAGCAGGCCGAGGCACATCGTCGACTTCCCGACCTCCTGGAAGAGGATATTGATGGTCCCCCTCTGCACGTCCGTATCGGCGATGGTCAGCGGTATTCTCTCCCCATGCTCATCCACGATCAGGATGATGAACTGGCCTGCGTGATGGGCCTTCGCAATCTCCGGGGCCTTGACCATGAATTCCTTGATCTTCGGCGCTTCATCGGACCAGACTTTCTTCTCTAATATTTCAAACATCGGTTTTCTACCTTACACTCAGGTTACGGTTTAATATTTCTGATCCTGGAGGTCGTCATACTCCTCTTCAAAACGCTTGAGATGCTTTTTCTCCTCCTGGGCCAGAAGATTGAAGAGTTTCTTGGCCTCGGCATCATCCACATACCGGGAAAACTTGTCATAACTCTGGATCGCTTCCTTCTCCTTGGCCATGGCCGCCTCCAGAACATCCTTGTAGGAGGCGCCTTCATCCAGTTGACCCGCAGGTTTGATGTAGTCGGCGTACCCGAAGTTATGAATAGCCTCATGCACCTTCGGCACGATACCCTTTTTCTTGAGGTTTTTCTGCAGGGCATCCAGGCGGTCGTAGTGGCTCTGTTCCTCGCCGGCCAGGGACTTGAGAAATTCCTTCACATGGCTCAGGCTTGCGATATCGGCCGCATCCAGGTAAAACTTCTTTGCGTTGTCTTCTGCGATCTTGGCATAGCTGATGATTTCACTAAAGGTTATCTCTTCCATGGTCCACTCCTTGGCGCCGCTCCACTTCATTAAAGAATCTTGAACAATATTTTCTCCTCTTTTCAGGAGGACAAAATATTAGATCATGTCGATATAGCCGCAGGGGCACTCTTCGGCGCACTTTTTGCAGCCCTGGCAGGTCTCCAGGTGGAACTCATAGTGCTGCCCCACAGGCATATCCTTGGAGAGCTTTTTGACCGCGCTGTCGGAGCAGTAGGTGAAACAGTTGTCACAATCAAAACACTTGCCGCAGCTCAGGCATCTCTTGGATTCCTCAACGGCCTGTGCCTCCTCCAGCGTGAAATGAATCTCTTTAAAGTTGTCTTTCCGTTCTTCCACAGGGAGAGACTTAACCTGGGTTCTCTCCAGCGGGACATAGTGATTGAGATTCATCTTGTCATACCGGATCACTGGAAGTTCATCCGCCTTCTCCGGCTGGGTTCCCCTCAGATAATGATGGATCGCGCGGGCGGTCTTGGCGCCCAGGCCGATGGCCTGCGTCGCAATCCCGAGTCCCACGGTCACATCCCCGCCTGCAAAAACGCCGGGAACATCGGTGGTTCCGTCCTCATTAGCGGTGACCCACCCCTTCTGGTTCTTCAACCTCTCCAGTCCTTCATAATCCGGGGTCTGGCCGATGGCCGATATAACGGCCGTCACGTCCATGGTATATTCCGAGCCAGGCAGAGGAACAGGCCGCCTTCTTCCGGACGCATCCGGTTCACCCAGTTCCATGCGAATGGCCTTGAGCTGAACGGCCTTTCCGTTTCCATTCTTGATGATTTCTACCGGAGCGGCCAGAAATTCAAATTGAATCCCATCTTCCTCGGCAAGGGCGATCTCATGCTCGATGGCCGGCATCTCGTTCTTGGTCCGGCGGTAGAGGATGGTCACATCGGCCCCCATCCTGAGAGAGCTCATGGCCGCATCGATCGCGGTATTGCCTCCGCCGACGACCACCACCTTCTTGCCGATATCCGATCGTTCGCCGACGTTGACCTTGTGCAGGAAGTCAGCGCCCGTCCAAACGTTTTCGGCATCCTCACCCGGAATATTCATGTTCCAGCCGGTGTGGGCCCCGATAGAGACATAGACGGCCTTGTACTCACTCTGGAGATCTTCAAACGTGATGTCCTTGCCGATCTTTATATTGTATTTGATTTCCACACCCAGATCTTCAATCCTCCGAATCTCGGCATCCAGGATCTCTTCGGGAAGACGGTAGATGGGAATTCCAAAACGGAGCATACCTCCGCCCTTGTCAAACCTCTCGAAAACGGTCACCTGGTATCCCTGTCTGGCGAGCTGATAAGCACAGGAAAGACCCGAGGGGCCTGCCCCGATGACGGCCACCTTCTCACTGAATGTCCCCTCGTTCAATTTTTTCAAAGGGAGTTTGTGCTGAATGCCGTAATCGCCGACGAACCGCTCCATGCTGTTGATCCCCACGGCCACGTCCTTCCCCTTCCGGTTGCATTCGCCCTCGCAGGGGTGCGGGCATACCCTCCCCATGACCGCAGGGAAGGGATTGTTGTGGGTGATGATGGACCAGGCCTCTTTGAAGGATTCATCATAAGAACGGTTGTAGCTTTCCGACTGAGCGATATAAGTCAGGTACCCTCGTATGTCTTCACTGCTTGGGCAGGTGAATGTACACGGCGGGGTCTTTGGCGAATATTTCGGCCTTAGATTGGAAGACTCTCCACCGCCTTTCCCACCGACACGAGCGCCTAATGTTCTTTTCTTTTTCTTGACCTGTAGTGCCATAAGACATACTCCTTCTTGAGAGCAGAACTCTGCATTCAAGAGCGAAAAAGACAGCCGGCCGCTCTCAGAAACGGCGTACTCCAATCCGGAGGCGACCGGCTGTCTGATGCAATAACTTTGTTTCGTCCGACAAGGGCCGGATGCCATGGATAAAGGAAAACGACCTTTATCCTTTGGCAGCCCCTTCTGTACCGGGAAGGGCAATGAAGCTCCCGCCTGCATAACCGTAAATACAGCGCCCGGAATCCATAAGAGTCCGAATGGCCGTCTTGCAATCCTGCTTATCGACCTTGTCCCCGTACGTGGAGAGGATTTCCTTGGTCAGATCGCCGGCCTTGTACCGCTTCTTCCCGGCATACTGTTTTACGATATTGAACATGGCATCCGCAATTGCTTCGACAGACATTTTATCTGCCATTCTTTGGCCCCCCTTTACTGAAATTTAATATGCGTGGATCTCTTGAAGGTCTCGCCGGCATGCTTGAAGTCATCAATATGATACTTGGTGAATTCAAGACCGGTCATGCTGAAAAACTTGGGCCAGCCGATCCGGTCAATCCACTCACTGAGCCGCTCATACCTCCGGCCGTCCGATGCATAGACCTTCACGATGTTCTTCACCGTAGAGGTCACCTCGGGCCATCGCGGCGGGTTGTTCGGAATGAATGGGACGGCCAGTTTGGTGAACTTAGGCTCGGTCCGGGCGTTACTGACCTTCCCGCCCACCCAGATCGAAATCCCGTCGTTCAAGGGATCCGCAATCGGCATGGCCGGACAGACCGTGAAACAGTTGGCGCAGAACATACAGCGGTCTTCATCAATCTGTACGCTCGGCTTGCCGTTGACCGTCGTAGGCCGGATGGCCGCCGTGGGACAGGCCGAAACCGTGTTCGGTATCTCGCAGATGTTGGATACGTTTTCATGCTGAATCTTGGGCGGACGCCTGTGAACGCCCAGGATCGCAATGTCGGAACAGTGAACGGCCCCGCACATGTTGAGGCAGCAGGCCGCCGCGATTTTGAGCTTGTGGGGAAGTTTCATATCCACGAAATACTCGTAAAGCTCATCCATCAGGGACTTCACCACCCCGGACACATCGGTGGCCGCGGAATGGCAGTGCACCCATCCCTGTGTGTGGATGATGTTCGATATGGAGCTGCCGGTCCCTCCGACGGGATAACCCTTGGCCTTTAAATCCTTGATCAGGGGATCGATATTCTTCTGCTGGTCCAGCAGGAATTCCACATTGTTCCGGCTGGTAAAGCGGAGATAACCTCCGCAGTACTTGTCGGCCAGATCCGCGAACATCCGGATCGTGTCCACACTGATCAGTCTCGGCGATCCGGCGCGGACCGAATAAATTTTGTCTCCGGATTCCGATACATGAACCAAAACGCCGGGTTTGACTATTTCATGATATTTCCACTTCCCGTAATTTTTCTTGATGACGGGAGGGAGAAACTGTTCATAATGCGGCGGTCCGAGATCGGTTTTTCTTGGTGCAGTGGGTGCTGCCATGTTGATTACCTCCTTCTTTGATTTCTGAATCCGTTATCCATATTGTTATTGTTATGATTTCCCGTTTGTCTCCTTGCCTGCTTCTATGATTCATCCCCTTCTTCGAAGTACTCTTCGTAGAAGATGTAGGGGTTGGCTCTCGGATGCATCACCATTTCAGGGATAGGATCCACACCGATCTCTTCGATGAAATTTCCGAGGCCCACGCGCTGGATGCACTCTCCGATCCTTTCGCGGCTGACGCCGTGTTCATCCCAGAACTCCCAGATCCGTCCGACGAGATCCTTGAACTCCTTGTAATCGTCCTCTTTGCTCAGCTTCATGAAGGGGACCAGGACCGAGGCGAGGAGCGCCCCTTCAATAATCGGGGCCTTGGCGCCGATCAGAATGGTGGCCCCGGTGTCCTTGCCCGGCCGGAGGGCCTTGGGCATGACATTGATGCAGTGCATGCAGCGGTTGCACTGCTTATTATCTATTTTGATCGCCTTCCCGTCAAAGCCCATGCAGGCCGTCGGGCATTTCCGGATCACGTCGGCCCTGATGTCCATCCCCGAATCCGAGTATGCCTTGACCGCAGCCTGGTCGATCCTGATGTCATCCCGCCAAGTCCCGATCACGGAGAAGTCTGACCTCGCAATGGAGGCGACGCAATCATTGGGACAGCCGGAGAATTTGAATTTCCACTTGTAGGCGAAGGCGGGACGGTGCAGTTCATCCTGGTAGGCCATGGTGATGTTATAGCACATGTCCATGGTGTCATAGCAGGCGTACTCACAGCGCGCCGGCCCGTTGCAGCAGCTCGGGGTCCGGACATCCGAGCCCGAACCTCCCAGGTCCCAGCCTTTGTCGGTCAATTCCTTGAAAATCGGCTCCAGTTCCTCCGTGGTGGTCCCCAGAAAAACGCAGTCGCCTGTTGAGCCGTGCATATTGGTCATCCCTGAACCGTGCGCATCCCAGATGTCGCAGAGCTCCCGCAATGCCTTGGATGTGTAGAACCATCCGG
The DNA here is from genome assembly GCA_001873285.1 of Nitrospirae bacterium CG2_30_53_67. NCBI lineage: Bacteria > Pseudomonadati > Nitrospirota > Nitrospirae bacterium CG2_30_53_67. Next base: position 804 of record MNYV01000147.1, on the reverse strand, counting down.
ACGGCTGGTTCACACGCATCGTGTGGAAGTGAGCGCAGGCCGGAAACTTGTCCGGGGAATCGGAATACCTCCCGATCACGCCTCCGCCGTACCCCATGACACCCACCAGACCCCCGTGCTTCCAGTGCCCTCTCTTTTCCTTATAAGAGAGTTCGAGCTGCCTCAGCAGGTCCTGAATCATCGGCTTTCTTCCAGCCACCCCTTTCAGTTCCTTCACAAAACTCGGCCAGGGTCCCTTTTCGAGCTCGTTCAAAAGGGGTGTTTCTACTTTATTTACAGTCGCCATTCTTTGTTTCTCCTTTCCTCACTCTCTCCGGCATCTGGACGGAGGAAATATGATTAAAACGTCAACCGACTAACCGTCATTCAAGAACCTTATTTTCTCCCCGCTGTACGGCAACAGTCACCTTCCCGTTGACGGGGTTTTACAGGTCTTTCTTGGTTCTTCTCCCATATAGTGGGTAAAAAGGGTTCGAGGATTCCAGGGTTCAAGGATTCAAGTGAAATACTTAAATGCAAGCAAAATCTCCAGAGAAAAACACAGTAACCCTTGAACCCTGATGTTTTTAGCACTTCACTCGACCCCTTGAATCCTTGGCCCCTCGGACCCTCAAGTCTTGAAAAGCACTTCACTTGACCCCTGGAATCCTTGACCCCTTGACCCCTGATGTTTTCACCCACTCTTTTGGAGATGAACCTTAATTCCCAATCAGGCGCAGCGCCCTTCCGGAAATCATGCCGACCGCTTGCTCCTGCAATTCGTCATCTTCATACAGCAGGAACCTTGCTTCATCATGGATCAGC
>MNYV01000146.1 GCA_001873285.1 Nitrospirae bacterium CG2_30_53_67 | reverse complement strand
CTGTTCTTTCAAATGACTGTCACATGCTTGAATCCATTTCAAACTGGTCTGCCTATCTTAGAGAAAAGGAAGATAAACATCTGATTGATGCGATTCATCTGAATACGAGAACGGGTCGGCCCTGCGGAGACAGCCGGTTGATATTGCGACTTGACCTGTCTGCGTGCGGACACGCACAGGCAGGAAAGATGCTTGGCAGAAGGTTGCAGGCAATGCCGAGGGGGAGACCTCGGAAGTGAAAGCAATAAATGGGCGCTGTCCCTATTTTTCCGTCGGAAGTGAAAGCAATAAATGGGCGCTGTCCCTATTTTTCCGTCAAGCAATAAATGGGCGCTGTCCCTATTTTTCCGTCCCTATTTTTCCGTCTATTTTTCCCTATCGAGATCATCCTCAAAACCCAGAACAAGTGGAAAAAGGTTACGGAAAGATACTATTCGTAATTCCATTGAAAGAAATTGCGACATCGCAAAATTGCAGATGCGGATGGGTAGTACTGACGTCCAGTTGTTTCTGTCTTATGGAAAATAGTGATGGTTAAGGTAGAGCAGATCGCAAAAGCCTTTTTAAAAATCCATTGACGTGAAATAATCATAGGAGTATAGTCTTTTATATACTCGGTTGAATCTGAAAGTAAAGAATGATTATTATAAGGGATAGAAGATGAATTTACTTGACCGGATCGAGCTTGATCCCAGAGTGTGCAACGGCAGACCCGTGATTAAAGGAACTCGAATTCCTGTTTCCGTTATTCTGGAACAAATAGCAGAAGATGGGACATGGGATACTTTGCTTGCCGGCTATCCGGAATTGAAGAAGGAAGATATTCAAGCAGCTTTACTCTATGCCAGAGCATCTCTCGAACACACTGAGGTGAGGGTAGTCGGTGCCTGAATCCCTTAATCTCTATCTGGATCAAATGTTTCGTCTGGATGTAGCCCAGGCCTTACGCAATGAAAAACACAATGTTGTACGTGCATCAGAAGTCGGTCAAGCTCGAGCAGATGACCGGCAGATTTTAGAGAGAGCGATTGCTGAAAACAGAATCCTTATCACTCTTGACGAGCATTTCGGAGATTGGGTCATTCTTCCATTGAGAGAACATTCTGGAGTCGTTCGGCTAAAGGTCAATCCCACAACGTCCAAAAATGTGACAAGGCTTCTTTTACCTTTCTTACGCCTTCATACTGCAGAGCAGTTCAGGAACCATCTTGTTATACTCTCACCCAAATATTCCAAGTGGATTAAGACAGTATGACTTGCATGGATCAGCGGCATAGCGGCATTGGAGTCTGTCTCTTCGGTCGATGACTCGTAGAGAGGCAGGACTTTTTATTTAGCCAAAAAACCTATGCCAAATTAATTATCATTGACTTTCCCAGATTCTGTGCTATTAATTAAGCATTATTCTGTATTACCTGCCGTTTACTGCCTGATTTAGGTTAGGCATGTTCTTATATCATCACATTCTTCAAGGGGATTTTTTATTTAAGAGGAGTGGGAGTCATGAAAAAACTATTTCTATTGTTTGCTGTATGTTTGTCTGTATCCATGCTGACAGTTAATTCTTATGCCCAACTCATAGACAACTTAGACGGCACCGTGACCCAGGTCCGGATTGACGGATCACAGCTTATGTGGCTCAAGGATGCAAACGCTGCTCAAGGATCAGGCTATGATCCTTTTGGAGATGGCATGATGAGCTGGTACCGAGCTAATGACTGGATCGCATCTCTTAACAGCGCTAATTATCTCGGCCACAACGACTGGCGGCTGCCCGCGACCCTGCCTGTCAATGGGAACACGTATAATTATAATCAGAGTGATAATGGTTCCACGGATTATGGTTACAACATCAGCGCCACCGGATCGGCGTATCCTGGCAGCACAGGGAGTGAAATGGCCTACATGTACTATTACGAGCTTGGGAATAAGGGCTATAGTGACACCTCCGGCAATTATGCACAGCCGGGCTGGGGATTAACCAACACCGGTCCCTTTACCAACCTGCGACCCGACTACTACTGGTCGGGTACGGAGTATGCTGACTGGCCGGACTACGTGTGGCACTTCTTTTTCAATGGCGGCCGCCAGCGCCTCTTAGGCAAGGGCAAAGACGACAGGCTCTACGCCTGGGCTGTTCGTTCCACGGCGGTCCCTGAACCCACCTCACTTATCTTGCTGGGTACAGGGTTGGTGGGGGTGATAGGGTTGAAGAGAAAGAGCCATTGACTCTAACTTATAAATTGGTAGAATGATGTGCGAACCATGATGATCTATACCCATGTTCTGAATCGTGGAGGTCATGGCGTACGCAGTCCTGCCGAGACGCTTAGAAAACTGTAGCGGGTGCGTATTATGCGGAAACGGGAATGAAAATGAGTCTTATCTGGAAACCATATAATCAATAGTTGGGCCTCAGAGGGCGCACACCTGAGCTATTGAAAGGGGGCAGGAATGAGGAAGTCGCTTGTTGGGTTTGCCTTGGCTATGGTGATAGCCGGATGCGCATCCACTCTGGAATCTCCCGAATATCTTCGATCTTCTCCGAAAGAGGTAAGCGGTATTGTTGAAAATTGGGGCAAAGAAGCGCAACCAGTGTCGTCGACCTTGTCTGTATGGAAACAGAGAATTCGCGAGTCTGACTACGCACTAATTCAACTTCGAGTAAATCTTGATACATATCGATTCGCCCTGTCTCGCGAGCAATTGGAAATGGTAATTGATGCAATCAATAACTATCAATCTATCGTTAGGCAATCTTCGTCGGAGCGCAGTAGCGCCATTGGTTGGCTATACAGAACGGATATCAAACTAAAACGCCTTGGTGAAAGCGCCAAAGATGATCGGCTAATCCTCAATGTAGAACGTAAAGAAAATGAGGCACCGGTTCTGACGCTCACCTTTGACTCTTGGTTGTTGAGTTTCGGAGGGCCAGATTCGCCCGCAGACCGAGTCTATAAGTTAGTGGTCTTCTCTCCAGCAGAGGTGGCGTCTTTGCGAGAAGTCTTAGAAGAGATTTATCGTGGCATCTAAGGCAGTCTGGGAGCCCAACAACCGCGTGGAGCCGACGCCGAAGACGGCGTACTGTTTCCTGATGTCTTGTGGCGGCTCGGCTCACGCGGAGCGTTACGCCTCCCAAAAGATCAACGATGACTGACGAAACAGAATTTCCAAACGTGCTTCACGGGCTCTTATGGCACGCAACACACCCCGATCGCTATCAGAAGATTCTGGAGGCGGGATTGATTCTGCCAAACCCTCCTATTCCAGATTGTGAGAGGTGGAAAACGGGTGGAGGCCCCGAATACTATCCATACGTACGCACTCTCGGTGGGGTGAGTCTGTTCGATTTTTATGGCTTTGAGCCCGAAAGCTATAGTGCAAAGTATCCGTTATCCACTTGGCAGGAATTCGTACCATACAGGCATTGTTGGGGCATTTCTGTATGGATCGAGATAGACCGTCATACGATTGCTGATCATTTCGTAAGTGCAGAAACACTTCTCAAGAGATGGCATCAAGACAAAGCGTATGGGCACACTATCATGCCTAAGATCGAAGCTGCATACCTGGGGCCAATCCCCGTAAGAGCTTTTCGGCGTGTCTTTATCAGCGGAGTCGACGTTCCGTGTTTTGAGGAAGTCCCGATTGAGCCCCAGAGAGAAGAGCTCTGATGGTTCAGGTAAAAGGGGGACAGCGACCGTTATTTAAATGGTCCTTATTTGTTCCTCCTTGTTTATTCCCCACCACCGGCGCTATTCCTTTTTCCTCACGATCTCTTGCAGCGCCGCGATTAGTGGCGGCAGGTCGTCCGTCACCGTGTCCCACAGCAAATCGAAGTCTATTACATCATACCCGTGAACAAGCCGATTACGCATTCCGATGATCATACTGCACCTCTGCCAGGCCCAACACCTCATCCCGGAAATGCGGAAGCCTTTTGGGGTCCGAAGCCTTTTGGAGCCTTTTGAACTCTTAATAGGGAACTCTTAATAGGGACAGAACTCTTAATAGGGACAGCGCCCATTATTACAGCAAATAACAGAAGACTTGACTTATCACATTGACAACTCTTAATAGGGACAGCGCCCATTATTACAGCAAATAACAGAAGACTTGACTTATCACATTTAATAAGTTATTATAAACCGTAATGTGGCGCATAAAAGAGCATCGAGAGATTGCAAAAATCTGCCGCGGGCTTCCACCGGCGGTTGTTAAGAAATACGAGCTGTGGAAGGACATTGTATTCAGGCATGGGCCAGAAAAGTTGAGAGCCTTCCCTTGGTTCCACGACGAGAAGCTGAAAGGGAAGCGAGGGGAGCAGCGGTCTTCGCGTCTGAGTCTGCAATACAGGGTCATCTATACCGTGAAGAGGGAAATAGTCACGGTTCTTGTTTTGGAAATAACGCCGCACAACTATTAGGAGAACATATGAAAGCTCGTAAGCGTGCTGAATTTGTACCGGCAAAACCTCATGCAAAACTGACGACCGGTGAGGTCATTCGGATGCTTCGGGAACTGAAAGGCTGGACCCAGGCGGAACTTGCCAGGCGCTCCGGCATCAGCGCAACCAATATCAGCCTCTTGGAAAACGGCAAGGTGGAAATCGGCAAAAAACGTGTGGAGCAGATCGCAAAAGCCTTTGATGTCCATCCTGCCATCATCATGTTTCCGGAGTATGAGGGAAAAGAAATCCAAAGGGTGGCCTAAAAATCGATGGGATAGATTCCGGGGACAATACCTAATCGAAATTATTGCTCCACCAGAATTTTAAAAGGGAAGGATGCCGGTGATGAATTATTCATTCGATGTTGAGGCATTAGTCAAGAATTCGGGTTTGACCACAAGACAAATAAAAGAACTTATAAAAGAAGTTCTAAGTGAGTTTCCAAGCGATCCTATGATGCAGGAGTTACACCTGCGGCGGTATGTTAAATTTGAGTTGTCCCGGAAAGCAGCCGTACAGTCAAAAGCAAAATCCGCAAGGTAGACAGAAGGGCGGTAGACTGACCCGCCACCCTTAACGAATCCCAATTCCCTTTCATTAGAAGCCATGCCTCCAACATAACATTGCTGGTTACGCTTACTGCCCACCACCAGTAAACCGAGTACACGGGTTTCCCCATATCATACCGCCTCGCCTTTCACAAAGACGGTCATGATCATGTTGTAGCAGAAGATGAAGATGGAGAGTACCTCCACAAGACCTGAAATGATAAAGATCGGGAAAAGCGGCTTATCCGGCGTTATCTGTCCGGTCATGGAGATCAGCGCCATGCCGATCAGTCCGATATTGGCGAGCCAGAACTGGATTTCTCCGAGGCGGCTGCTGTAGAGGGGGCGTCCGGTGAAGCGGGGGAGGATATGATAGCCCACCCCGAAGATCATCATGGACATCCATCCGAGAAGGTTCAGGTGGACATGGGCAAAGCGCAGTTTTGCCGATACCGGAAAAACCATCATGGCCGCTCCCAGGACGCTTGCGATCATCAGGTAGAGAATCCCCATGAAAATAAATCTTTTTACGAATCTATCCATGTCTCTTTCCTCCTTAAATCAGCCGTGTTGATCTCATATTCTTTACGAAAAGACGAATTCTTTCTTAATATTACTCCGGGAAAACAAAAACTTCTGTGATATAGGTCACTGTGGAGTTGACTTGCCAATGCTATAAATCAATGGTAAGTTTATAGCCCAAGATTGCCTTTTTTGCAATGGCATTATTAAAGAGACCCCAAAAATAAGGATCATCTTCAAAAGAGTGGATGAAAACATCAGGGGTCAAGGGGTCAAGGATTCCAGGGGCCAAGTGAAGTGCTAAAAACATAAGGGGCAGAGGGTCCTAAGTTTCAAGGGTTCCAGTGTTTTTATCTGGAGATTTTGCTTGCGTTTCAGTATTTCACTTGACCCCTTGACCCCTGGAACCCTCGACCCCTTCTTACCCGCTAAAGGGCCGATGGCTCGTAGAGGAGAACAACCAAAATGAGAGGGGGTGACGAAGAGAGGAGGGTGTGCGATAATTTGTGGTGTTTAAATAGGATAACGACTAAGGAGACGAAATTATGACCAAAAATACTGCAAGGAACTGGTTCTTCATCGGGACCATGGCCTGTCTGGTAATCTTTTTTGCATTGTCGATCCATACCATGTCGACCATCAAGGATTATACGCATTAAGAGAATTTGACGGACGACGTCATCTCGGGCAAGAAGGTCTGGGAAAAGTACGACTGCATCGGCTGCCATACCCTCGTGGGGGAGGGCGCATACTACGCACCGGAACTCAAGGATATCTACAGCCAGAAAGGGCCGGACTTTATCCGGGCCTTTCTCAAGGACCCGGTCAAGGTCTGGTATGGCGGGATCGAGAAGGCCAAAGGCCAGAGAAAGATGCCCAACCTGCACCTCTCGGATGAAGAGATCAGCCATCTGATTGCCTTCTTCGAGTGGATCGACAAGATCGATACCCACAACTGGCCGCCAAGGCCGGCAAAGGCCGTAGAGGCAGAAGCGGCGGAACCGGGTATGACTGCTTCCAAACCGGTCCAGAAAACTGCGGCTGACCACGAGGTCGAGGAAGGGAGGAGACTGGTTACGGAAAAGGGATGCACCTCATGCCATAAGATCAAGGGTGTAGGGCAGACCGTGGGGCCGGATCTCACCGGCGTGACCAAGAGACTGGATCCCGATACGCTTCATAAGAGGCTGAAAGACCCGAAGTCTGTGAATCCGGAGTCCATCATGCCCATTTTCGGATTCAAAGATGAAGAGATCCAGGCAATCACCGCCTATCTCAAAACCCTATAGGAGGAAGTCAGAATGAAATACAAGACCCAGAGTGTGGCCTACAATCATTTTGTCGTGGCCCTATTGCTTTTAGTGCTTCAGGTCATTGCCGGGCTTTGGATCGGCATCCAGTATGTTTTTCCGGATTTCTTTTATCAGGTCATTGATTTTAATGTCATGAGGACCATTCACATCAATCTGCTCATCGTCTGGATCCTCATCGGGTTTATGGGCGCCTCTTACTACCTCGTGGTGGAGGAGTCCGAGACCGAGGTCTGGAGCCCGGCCCTGGCCAATATCCACCTCGCGGGATTCGTGATCGGCGGCGTGGCTGCCATCGTCGGGTATCTCTTCGGAATAACCGACGGACGTGAGTTCCTGGAGCAGCCCTTCATCATCAAACTGGCGATCACGGTCGTGGTCCTGGCCTTTGTCCTGAATATCATCATGACCATCATAAAGGGCGGAAAGTGGACCTCGGTTCAGATCGTGCTGGTCATGGGACTGGTAGGGGCGGCGCTCTTCTTTCTCCCGGCACTGGGGAACCATGTGGGCGCTTATCGTAATCTCTCCGTGGACAAGTACTTCTGGTGGTGGACCGTGCATCTCTGGGTGGAAGGGGTCTGGGAGCTGATCATGGGCGCTATGCTTTCCTTCCTGCTCCTGAAGCTGACCGGCGTGGACCGGGAGGTCCTCGAGAAATGGCTCTATGTGATCGTGGGGATCACCTTTTTCTCAGGCATCCTGGGGACCGGCCATCACTATTACTGGGAAGGGTATCCTTCTTACTGGCTCTGGATCGGCGGGATTTTCTCGGCCGCTGAACCCTTTGCCTTCCTGGGCATGACCATCTATGCCTTTGCCATGATGGAGAAGGCAGGCCGCGCGCATCCGAACCGGGCCGCCATCTATTTCACCCTTGGCTGCGCGATCTTTGCCTTTCTGGGGGCCGGTATCTGGGGGCTCATGCATACCCTGCCTCAGATCAACCGATATACCCACGGTTCCCAGATCACGGCATCCCATGGCCATCTGGCCTTTTTCGGCGCCTATGCCATGATCAATCTCGCCATGATGGCCTATGCCATTCCGGCTATGAAGGGTAAAGACGGCTTTGACAAGCGGACTGCGCTCACCGCTTTCTGGCTCATGGTCATCGGCATGTCCGATATGACCCTGGCCCTGTTCGGCGCAGGGGTCGTGCAATCCTTTATGGAACGCTACAACCACATGCCGTTCATGGTGGTGCAGAACCAAATGTGGCTCTTCTATGCCATCCGCCTTGCCGGAGGGGTTGTCTTTGCCGTCGGTGTCCTGTACTTTGTCAAGGCCTTTTTCCAGGGCGGGGTAAAACGGGCGGCGTGACAGTCACCCGCGTTCAGCTTTCAGCGGTCAGCAGAAAAACCGAATCCTGGGCCTTTGCTGGCATCTGATTGCTGATCGCTTTTTGTATCAAGGAGAAGCAAAGATGAAATCCTATCTTGAACAGGCCGACGAAGTGGAGAGTCCGGAACAAGCCATGCCTTATTACATCCCCATCGGGGACGAGGCGGTGGTATTTGAAACCGCCTACCGGAAGAAGCTCCCGCTCATGCTCAAAGGGCCGACCGGCTGCGGAAAGACCCGGTTCATACGGTACATGGCGCATCGTCTGGGACGGCCGGTGGTGACCGTGGCCTGCCACGATGATCTCACCGCCGGCGACCTGGTAGGGCGTTACCTGGTCAAGGGCGGAGAGACGGTCTGGATCGACGGGCCGCTGACCCACGCCGTGCGGATCGGGGCCATCTGTTACTTAGATGAGATCGTGGAGGCCAGGCAGGACACCACCGTGGTGATCCATCCTTTGACCGATGACCGGAGGATTCTTCCCGTAGAGAAGACCGGGGAGACCCTGACGGCGCCGGATGAGTTCATGCTGGTGATCTCGTTTAACCCCGGATACCAGAGCCTGCTCAAGGATCTGAAACCCTCCACCAAACAGCGGTTCTTGGCTCTGGAATTTGATTATCCGGCTGCGGACAAGGAGGCGGAGATCGTGGCACACGAAAGCGGTGTGGAGATCTCGACCGCCCGTTCCCTAATCCTTCTGGGGAGCAAGATCCGGAATCTCAAGGACAAAGGACTCGAGGAGACGGTCAGCACCCGGCTTCTGGTTTATGCCGGGCAGTTGATACAAGGCGGGATCCCTTCGCCGAGGGCCTGTGAGCTGGCCATGCTGCAGCCGATTACCGACGAGCCCGAGGTGAAGAGAGGGATCAGGGAGTTGATTACGTCCGTGTTTTAGTCTTTTGGGCAAAAAGGTGAAGTTTGGGTATGAAGAGGAAGCTTAGGGTGTTCAAATTCTAATTTCGAAATCCTAAATCCTAAACAAATCCAAATTTCAAAATTCAAATGTACAAAGCAGGGCTGTTTTGAATTTTTGTCATTAGATATTGTTTAGGGTTTAGATATTAGGATTTAGTATTTGGTATATCTGTAGGATGTACATGATCCAGGCATTCATTGACAGAACGATCAACAGAAATTCCCGGGAGAGGCAGGACGCTTCTTCAAGCGTCGTTCGCCTGCAGGAGATTCAGGAGGTCTTGGATATATATCTCTCCGGGCTCATGAAACAGCCCCTAAGCGTGCGGGAAAACCGGATCTGGCAGGAGGGGAAGGGGTATGCCTTTGGTCTGATCCGCATGGCCGACAAACAGGTCCCTTCAGACCCGGAGGATTCCTACACCGACCTCAAACGGATCTTTCTCCCCGAGGAAATCAACACATTCCCCGATGCCGATGGGAACTTCAATTTTTACAAGGCCATCATTGCCCACAAGTACGGCCAGATCCGCTTCGGGAGTCTTGAGGTACTCGGGCTCTTTGAAAAGATCGAAAATCCGGATCTGGTCCGCGATCTTTTTGCGCTCATTGAAGATGCTCGTATGGAGCGGCGCCTTGTGGATGAACTGGGCGGGCTGAAAAGGCTTCTTGCGGCCCATAGGTCGAATTCGCTTAAAGTGAGGAACGGGATCCCATCCATGTCCCCCAAGCAGGCAAGGGTGGAGGCCCTTGTCCGGGTCAGCCTGGATCCCCATAACAATCTTGCGCCTTTTCCGGATGGGGTGAGAACCTGGGCGGAGCCCTATCGGGAAGAGATGCTGCACCTGATCGGAAACGGGAGCACGGCGACGGATTCGGCCCGGCTCGCCCTTGGGATCATGGGAGACCTGAACCGAGAGGAGGGTGAATACCGGGGCGTGGATCCTGTGCCCTACCGGGGAAGGATCAACCTGAATGCCGTGCTCCGGACGCTTCGAGGGGCCATCCAAGTCGAAACCGTGGGCCACGCTGGGGACGGAGAGGCCGAAGATGCCGAGCAGAAGCAGAAGGAACTCACCACACAGAGAAAGGTCGCGCCGGAGTCCACCGAGTTTGATGAAGAAGAGGCCAAGAGGGGGATTCTGCTCAACCGGTTTGACAAGATCAGCATGATCGCCAAGTATTTCAATATCAGCCGCCCTCTGGATACGGACGAGGATGTGGAAGACCTCAGGAAGTCTCTGGACGAACTGGAATCCACGGGAATGATCCGGACCGCACGCAAGGCCGGGAGCATCCTTTTGGTAGAAGACGATTTTGATTTCGATACGGAAGCGGAGGATGTGGACACGGGGGACGGACCACCGGGGATCCTCTATGACGAATGGGACTGCCGGATCGGCTCTTTTCGCGAGGACTGGTGCACCCTGCATGAGAGGACCTATAACCGGCTGGATGCGGAATGGGCCGAGAACCTGATGCAGAGAGAAAGCCGGCTTTTCACCAGGATCCGGAAGGAATTCATGGCCCTCCGTCCCGAGTACCAGAAGCTCCGGAAGCGGATTGACGGCGAAGAGGTGGACCATGACGCCTTCATCGAGGCGCTGGCCGACATCCGTGCCGGTGTGGCGCCGTCCGAGAAGATCTATATCAAACGGTCTCGGCGGAGAAAGGAGATTGCCACGGCTTTTCTGGCCGATCTTTCGGCATCCACCGATGCCTATGTCAAGAACATGAGGATCATGGACCAGCAGCGCGAGGCCCTCCTGCTCCTGGGTGAGGCCATGGAGGCGATCCAGGACCGTTATGCCATCTACGGTTTTTCAAGCAAGACCCGTAAACAGTGTGATTTCTTTACCCTCAAGGGGTTCGACGAGAACTACGGCCCCGATATCAAGGCCCGGATCGGCGGGATGAAGCCCCTGGACTATACCCGAATGGGGCCGGCCATCCGTCATCTGACCGGGATCCTCAAAAACGTTCGGGCCCGGACCAAACTCATGATCATCCTGAGCGACGGCAAGCCCAACGATTTTGACGTCTATGAAGGCAAATACGGCATTGAAGACATCAGGAAGGCCCTGCTCGAAGCGAGGGCCTCAGGCATCCAGTCTTATTGCATCACCGTAGACACCGAGGCAAGGGAATATCTTCCCACTATCTTTGAGCGGGGGAACTTTCTGGTTCTGGAAGATATCCGATCCCTGCCGCAGAAGCTGGTGGGGATGTACCGGAAACTGACGGGACTGAACGGCTCGTCCCGTTAAAAGTTTCTCCGTCTTGATGATGACGTTCGCCAAGACGCCACCCATGTTCGTGTCTCATTCGTGAAGGTTCGTGGCGAAAGGGTTTCTGTTTTTGTATCAATTATGTGATTCACGTCACTATTTTTTATGCAACGTTGTGTTAATATATGAACAGATGAGTTTGCCACGAATGGACACGAATCTACGCGAAGTTTTTTTTCGTGCCTCATTCGTGAAGATTCGTGGCCAAGGGTTTCCGGTTTTGTATAAATTATGCGTTTCAGGCAGCAGACAAATATGGCTGATGGATAGTTTACCGTGCTGCAGTTGCATAAAAAATATTAAGGAGGAATCAACATGAAAGAAATCACAAAAGACACGGTGATCGGGGATGTGATCAAGCTCTGTCCAGAGGCCAGAGCCGTCATTGAGAAACATTTTGGAAACGGCTGCTTCACCTGTCCCGGGATCAATATGGAGAGCATTGCCTTCGGTTCCACCATGCACAACCTGGACCCGAAGGTGATCGTGGACGAGATCAACGAGGTTTTGAAGATCAAGGTTTAAACAGGGATCGAAATTCATTCATCATGATAGGAGTGGTTATGGAAACCATTGAACTGAACGCACTGAAGAAATATTCCAAAGAGCATCCGGTCAAGCAGCTTCTTCACGACTCGGAACATCTGCGCATGGCCCTCCTGTGTCTGGAGGCCGGCCAGGAGATCGTCTCCCATGTAGCCCCCTCCACGGTCATGATGCAGGTTCTGGAAGGTGAAGGGGAGTTCACCGTGGGCCAGGAAAAAAAGAGAGGTTCGGAAGGGAGCATCTTTCACTGCGAGCCGAATGTCCCCCATGGCATCCGGGCCCTGACGCGCCTTTCTGTTCTGGCCGTTGTGGCGCCGAGGCCCGAATAGGACCATTTAGCAGAGAGGTGATGAGGATGACGAGGATCACCCGGGAGATGATCATCAATGACGTGATCAGGCAGTATCCGGAGACCATTTCAGTCTTCAACCGGTTTAATGTGGATTCCTGCTGCGGCGGAGGGGCATCCATTGAATCCACGGCCCAAAAAGATGGCGCCGACCTGGAGAACCTGATGGATGCACTGAACAGCGCTCTTCAACGCTGAGAGGCGACCCTGCCCTGACGCCTATGCTTGATCGAGGAATCCAGACAAAATAAACCGGATGATCCGGCCGGACCCGTCCTCCGCCCCCCGATCACAGTCGAGGGGAGGCTGGATCGGGGAGCCGGATAATGACGAACAAAGAAACGGATGCCTGATCAGGTCCGGCATAACGAAATACGAAGCCGTCAAACTTGAGACTAACTGGCAATATCTTGAGTCGGGCTTTTCAAGCTTGACACCGGATTCAGTTCTTCGTTATATTCTGCACGTTCATTTCTCAATTATTTACGAGGGAATTTTTCTTCCGGGGTCTCCCACATGGATCGTTCCACCAATCACGTGCCGCAAATCCCGCGGCTTTTGCTTATCACGGCCTGGCTGATCATGCCGGCCGCTTTCGGCTTGCTTGCCATTGTCATGGGGCAGGACGCAGGCTGGGATCTGCGAAACTACCATTTCTACAACCCCTACGCATTTCTGCACGGTCGAATGAATTTCGATATCGTGCCGGCGCAGGTTGCAAATTTCTATAATCCGATCCTCTATGTCCCCTTTTATGAAATGGTCGTCCATCTTCCACCCAAAGCGGTTGGATTCCTGCTGGGTACGGTGCAGGGGCTGAATTTTCCGGTCTTGTTTTTGATTGCACACCGTTTGCTGGTCCCGCTTCACGGGCGCAAAGCCGCTTTCTTGGGTTTTGTGATTGCACTGACCGGCGTGCTCGGCGCCGGAAATCTTTCCGAAGTCGGCGCCATGTCTGCCGACAATATCTTGAGCATCCTGGTGCTTGTCTCTCTCCTGATCGTACTGGCGAATGACGCACGTCTGTCCGGCGCTCCATCCCCCGGTCTTCTCGTCAGGGTGGCCGGCGCCGGCGCAGCGGCCGGTTTAGCGGCGGGACTGAAGCAGCCGGCGGCCATCTTCGCTGTCGGCTTATGTGCGGCGTTCCTAACCGTGCCGGCCTCCCCGAAACGGAGGGTCCTGTATGCCCTATGGTTCGGACTGGGTGTGCTGGCCGGTGTCGCCATGACCGACGGATACTGGATGGTTCGCCTGTGGGTGAAATTCGGCAATCCGCTCTTTCCCTACTTCAATGATCTGTTTCAATCGCCCATGGCGACGATAGGAAATTATCGTGATGAACGTTTTCTGCCTCAAGGCGTGCTCGAAACGGTGTTTTTCCCGCTGCTCTTCGCATTGAATTCGTTGCACACGTCGGAAATTTATTTCCGGGATCTGCGCATCCCCTTGCTCTATGGTCTTCTCATGGTGCTGGCCCTTCATGCAATCCTTAGACTGCGTGCCGCTCCGGGTCTTCGTCACGAAACTCACAGTATGGAGCCGCACTTGTCCGTCTTCGGGGTTCGATTTATGCTGACTGCAGGGGTGGTCTCTTACCTTGCATGGCTGAAACTCTTCTCCATCTACCGCTACATCACGATCATCGAAATGCTTGCCCCGCTCGGTATCTGGCTGATTCTGGCGCGGATCTTCAGCGGCCGCAGAATCCGCATGGCCGCAGGACTCATGGCCCTCGTGCTTGTGCTGGCGACCCTGCGCCCCGCCGCCTGGGGGCGGATACCATGGAGTAATGACTACTTCGGCGTCACACCGCCGACGCTTGCCGACCCCGATCACACCATGGCGCTCATGGCCGGTTACGACCCGATGGCCTATGTCATTCCCTTCTTCCCTCAGGCTATCCGTTTTCTGAGAATACAAAGCTATTTCACCGGGCCCTCGGATCAACCCAACGGCTTTGACCGGCTGATGCATCAACTCGTCGCAGAGCACTCCGGACCGCTCTATATTTTGTACCGCTCCTATGAGCAGGATGCGGCTCGTGCAGCCCTGCAGGCGTACGGTCTGCAATTACAGAGCGGCCGTTGTCAGGCGCTGCGGCCGCACATCGAAGCCGGACTCAAGGATCCCCTGCTCTTCTGCCCGGCCGTTCGTCAAGAACAGAGTGACCCTCTTCATGGATGAAAGCCGCTTTCTGTCAGGATAAATTGCGCACGAGGGTTTGAGCGCGTTTTAACAGAACTAAGGCCCCCGAATACCATAGAATCAGGCTGCACTCTGCCGGTATCCGTGCGTCGAGGTGACGGGCGACGAGGCGGGGCGTAAAATGCGCGGGCGGACGCGAGGTCTTGACACGGCAGACATACCGATCACCCTTTGCCGCGACCGGGACCCCGGCACGACGTTTCATCACCTGCCGTATCGGTTCTTCGGAACCCACAGGGTCCGCGTAAAGCTGCACTTGAACAAAGTCCGGCGGAATTCCACCGAGATCAAGCCGGACCTCGAAGGTCCAGCCGTCTTGCTCCTGAATTGCCGCAAGATCCCCCCATTGGACCTCATGCCAGTGATCCGCGAGGGTCCGTTCCCACGCCCGGAGCTCCTTGGCCAGGCGCCCTTTTCTCGCCATTCTGCGTTGAAACGCTGCCGCGGCAGGGAGGTAGAGTTTTTCCGCGTATTCCCGCACCATGCGGTTGCTGCTGAAACGGGGCGTGAGGTGGGCCATACTCGCCCGCATCCGCTGGATCCAGGCCCTGGGGAGTCCGGCCTCGTCCCGGTCGTAGAATTCCGGGACGACCTCCTCCTCCAGGAGCCGGTATAGCTGTTCCGCTTCCACGCGGTCCCACTCCCCCGCAGGGCGCTCCTGACCATCGCCGAGGGCCCAGCCCACATCCGGGGAGTAGGCCTCGGCCCACCAGCCGTCGAGGGAGGAAAGGTTGAGGCCGCCGTTGACCAGGACTTTCATGCCGCTCGTCCCCGACGCCTCCCAGGGCCGCCGAGGGGTGTTGAGCCAGACATCCACACCCTGTACCAGTTCCTGGGCGAGGTTCATGTCGTAGTCCTCCAGAAAAACCGCGTGGGCACGCACCTCCGGCCGTTCCACGAACCGGGCCCATTCCTGCACCAGGCGTTTGCCGGTCTCGTCCTGCGGATGGGCCTTGCCGGCCACGATGATCTGCACGGGCCGGTCCGGGTTGCCCAGCAGACGAACCAGCCGCTCCGTGTCCTGGAGCAGGAGATTCGGGCGCTTGTACTCGGCAAAGCGGCGGGCAAATCCCAGGGTGAGCACATGGGGGTCCAGGACCTTTTCCGACAGGGCCACCCGGTCCGGCGGCAGTCCGCGCTGTCCCAGGTGAAGGGCAAGGCGCCTGCGGGCATAGTCCACCAGGTCCGCCCGTTCCGCACTGCAAAAGGACCACAAGTCCTCATCGCTCATTTTTTTCAGGATAGTCCCGGTCAGGGCCTTAAGGGTCCCCTGCCAGCGTTCCTTACCGCAGACCTGGGTCCAGGCCTCATCCGCCCAGGGCGAATCCCAGGAGGGAACATGCACCCCGTTGGTGACATGAGTCACCGGCACCTCGTGATCAGGCCATCGCGGGAAAAGATCCTGAAAGATCCGGCGGCTGACCTCTCCGTGCAGGCGGCTCACCCCGTTGGTGATTCCGCAGGTGCGGAGCGCGAGGTAGGCCATATTGAACGGCTCTTGGGTGTCATCGGGGTTCTTACGCCCCAGGGCCGCCAACTCATGGGGAGAAACGCCGAGGCGGTCTGCATAATCCCGGCCGTATTTTTCCAGAAGCTCCCGGGGGAAGATATCGAAGCCGGCGGCAACCGGCGTATGCGTGGTAAAGACATTGCCCGCCCTCGTGGCCCAGAGCGCCTCCCAGAAATTTAGGTGGTTTTGCTCCATGAGGCGGCGTGCCCGTTCCAGAGTCACGAAGGCCGCGTGCCCCTCGTTAAGATGGCAGACCTCCACGGGGAGACCGAGCGCCTCAATCAACTGCCAGCCGCAGATCCCCAAGGCGATCTCCTGGGCCAGGCGCATCTCCTGCCCTCCGCCGTAGAGCTTGCCGGTGATGCCCCGGTCGTTCGGACTGTTTAATGGATCGTTGCTGTCCAGGAGGTAGAGCATGACCCGGCCGACTTCAGCCTTCCAGACTCGGAAGCGTACGGTTCGTCCGGGGGCATCGAAGGAGACGTGGAGCCAGGTCCCGTTTTCCGCAAGTACCGGCGTAATGGGGAGGCTCGTGGGATCATTATACGGATAGACCTCCTGCTGCCAGCCGCCGGCATCGATGACCTGCCGGAAATACCCTTCCTGATAGAGCAGGCCCACGCCGACCACCGGCACGCCCAGGTCGCTCGCCGCCTTGAGGTAGTCTCCTGCAAGGATCCCCAGACCTCCGGCATAGATGGGCAGGGCCTCGCTCAAACCGAACTCCATGCTGAAGTAGGCGATCGTGGGCGCATGGGTCTCCCCGAAAATCCCGTGGCTCCAACAGGAACAGCCAAGATACGACTCTCGGTCCTTAGCCAGACGCTTGAGCTCTTTCCTGAATTTTGCATCTCCGGCCAGATCCTCCAGGCGCTCCCGTGAAAGGTTCTGCAGGACCACGTAGGGACTTTTTGTCCGTTCCCATGTTTCCGGGTCCACGTCACTCCACAGGGCATCACCGGCATGACTCCACATCCAGCGGAGGTCGGTCACCAGGGTTGCCCACGGCTCCAGGCCGGCGGGAAGTTTTCGAGGGAAAAAGGGTGTGGTCTCCATGGTTCTGCTCCTTATCTGTTATCAGGTAGCGTCAAGATATAACCACAGAGCTCTGTGGTTTCTGTTGGTCTTTCATGTGTCCATGCGCCGCGCAGGCGCCGGCCGGTCCGAGTCCCTGCTCACTTTCTCATCTCTTGCCGCCTTTCCATGTCCATTTCAGAATTTCAGGCATGTCCTGGCCGTAGCGGGTGATATACTCCCGGTGTTCAATCAACTTGTCCCGGATGAACTGTTTTGTATAGGCCGCGATGGCATCGAGTTTGGGCACGCGGTCGATCACGTCCGCCGTCAGATGGAACCGGTCCAGATCATTGCGGACGGCCATGTCAAAAGGGGTGGTCGTGGTTCCCTCTTCCTTGTAGCCCCGCACGTGCAGGTTCTTATGGTTGGTCCGCCGGTACGTCAGCCGGTGGATCAGCCAGGGATAGCCGTGGAAGGCAAAGATGATCGGTTTGTCCGCGGTGAAGAGGTCGTCGAAATCATTGTCCGAAAGCCCGTGGGGATGTTCTTCCCTGGGCTGGAGGGTCATGAGGTCCACGACGTTGATTACGCGGATCTTAAGATCCGGCACATGTTCGCGGAGCAGGTCCACGGCGGCCAGGGTCTCCAGCGTGGGAACATCCCCGGCACAGGCCATGACCACGTCGGGGTCGGCGCCGAAATCACTGCTCGCCCACTCCCAGATCCCGATGCCCGAGGAGCAGTGCTTGACCGCCGCATCCATGTCCAGGTACTGGAGCGCGGGCTGTTTCCCGGCCACGATGACATTCACATAGTTCCGGCTCCTGAGACAATGATCCGTGACCGAGAGGAGGGTGTTGGCATCAGGCGGGAAGTAGACCCGGACGATGTCGGCCTTCTTGTTGACCACGTGATCTATGAAGCCCGGGTCCTGGTGGGAAAAGCCGTTGTGGTCCTGGCGCCAGACGTGGGAAGTCAGCAGATAGTTGAGGGAGGCGATGGGCCGCCGCCAGGGGATTTCGTCCCTCGTCACCTTGAGCCACTTGGCGTGCTGGTTGAACATGGAATCGATAATATGGATGAAGGCCTCGTAGCAGGAGAAGAAGCCGTGCCGGCCCGTGAGAAGATACCCCTCCAGCCAGCCCTGGCAGGTATGCTCGCTCAGGATCTCCATGACACGGCCGTCCGGGGAGAGATGGTCATCTTCGGGGATGGTCGGGTCCATCCAGGTCCGATCCGTGACCTCGAACAGGGCGCTCAGACGGTTCGAGGCGGTCTCATCCGGACCGAAGACGCGGAAATTCCTCTCTTCCATATTACGTTTCATCACATCTCGCAGGAAACGGCCCATGACGCGGGTCGCCTCGGCCGAGACCCGGCCCGGCTCCGGCGCCTCCACGGCATAATCCTTGAAGTCCGGAAGTTTCAGGTCACGGAGCAGAAGACCTCCGTTGGCATGGGGGTTGGCCCCCATACGGCGCTCTCCCTTGGGCGCAAGCTCGGCGAGTTCGGGACGCAAAGATCCGTTCTCATCAAAGAGTTCCTCGGACCGGTAGCCCTTCATCCATGTTTCGAGGAGCTTCACGTGTCCGGGCTTGGCCGCCATCTCGGACAGGGGGACCTGGTGCGACCGCCAGAACCCCTCGGTCTTGAGTCCATCGACCTCCTTGGGGCCGGTCCATCCCTTGGGGGTTCGCAGGACGATCATGGGCCAACGGGGACGGCCGGTCAGACCTCTGGTCCGGGCCTTTTCCTGAATGGTCTTGATCTTGCCGAATACAGTGTCCAGGGTTTCAGCCATGGCCCGGTGCATCAGCCCTGGATCTTCGCCCTCTACAAAATAAGGCTTGTAACCGTAACCCGCAAAGAGACTCTCCAACTCCGCATGAGGGATGCGGGCAAGAACCGCGGGATTGGCGATCTTGTAGCCGTTCAGGTGCAGGATGGGAAGCACGGCGCCGTCACGGACGGGATTGAGAAATTTGTTCGAATGCCATGCTGCGGCCAGAGGGCCGGTTTCTGCCTCCCCGTCGCCCACCACGCAGGCGGCAATGAGGTCGGGATTGTCAAAGACCGCGCCATAGGCGTGGGCGATCGAGTAGCCCAGCTCCCCCCCTTCATGGATGGAGCCCGGGGTCTCGGGGGCCACGTGGCTTGGAATACCGCCCGGGAAAGAAAACTGGCGGAAGAGCTTCTTCATCCCCTCAGCATCCCGAGAGATGTCGGGATAGAATTCGCTATACGTTCCTTCCAGATAGGTGTTCGCGACCAGGCCGGGACCTCCGTGACCTGGGCCGGCGATGTAGATCATATTGAGATTCTGTTCGCGGATGACGCGGTTGAGATGCACGTAGATAAAGTTAAGTCCCGGCGTGGTCCCCCAGTGCCCCAGGAGGCGGGGCTTGATGTGATTGAGAGTTAGAGGTTCTTTGAGCAGGGGATTGTCGTAGAGATAGATCTGTCCCACCGAGAGGTAGTTGGCCGCCCGCCAGTAGGCGTCCATATTCTTTAACTGATCCGTGGAAAGAGATTTATTCATTGTACGCTCCTTCTTATTGGTTCTTATCCCATTTCCCGGGTAAAAAGGGTTCAAGGATTACGCTTCGCGTGCCCCGCTTTTCTCAATCTTTGCCGTCTACAACGGCCACTACACTAAGGTATCTCTGGGTCAAGGGGCCGAGGGTCCAAGTAAAAGACAACACCTTTAACTTCCTGCAATGTTTGAGAACTTCTGAGTCCCTAAGTTTCTTGTCTGTCACTTGTCTTTTTCTCACACTTCACTTGACCCCTTGGATCCTTGGCCCCTCGAACCCTTCAGCCCTGAAGTCTTCACCCGTTCCTGCGAGAGCATGCTCCTTTTCTTACGCGTTGGTCTGAGAAAGAAGCATATACGTGTGCCGGGCGATCATCAGCTCTTCATTGGTATGGATGATACGGACGGTCGCCGGAGAGCCGGATTCTGAGATGATGGCCGCGTTTCTCAGGTTTTGCTCCGGATCAAGATCGAGCCCCAGGAATTCCAGCCTGACTGAGATGCGCCGCCGCACCTCGGGCGCGTTCTCCCCGATCCCGCCGGTGAAGACCAGGGTGTCCACCCCGCCCAGAACCGCGGCCAGGCCGCCCAGAAATTTCCTGGCCTGGCAGCAGAAGAGATCCACGGCATCCTTGGCCTGCGGTTCATCCGCCTCCCGTTCCAGGAGTTCTTTCATATCGCCGGTGATGCCGGAAACCCCCAGAAGACCGGCCCTGCGATTTACAAGTTCATTCAGCTCTCGGGGGGCCATCCCCTCTTGCTCCAGAAGGTAGAGGAGCACACCGGGGTCCAGATCCCCGGTACGGGTGCTCATGACCAGACCCCCGGCCGGGGTAAAGCCCATGGTGGTATCCAGGCATCTCCCCTTGTGCACGGCGGCCATGCTGGCCCCGTGACCGAGGTGGGCGATGATGATGCGGCCGCCGGCCGCCTCTTCGCCGGCCTCCCGCCGCAGCTCCTCCATGATATACTCATAGGAAAGACCGTGAAAGCCGTAGCGGAGGATGCCCAGGTCCCGAAGCTTCTTGGGGAGCGGATAGAGCTGGGCCACGCGGGGCATCTGCCGGTGAAACATAGTGTCGAAGCACGCAACCTGCTGGAGGGCGGGATCGTGCCGGCGGATCGCATCGATGGCGTCGAGTTCGTGGGGAAGATGTTCCGGCACGAAGGGGCTGAGTCTTCTGAGCTCCGCAAGCAGATCCGGGGTGATGAGACGCGGCCGGCTGTACTGCGTTCCGCCGTGCACCACCCTGTGCCCCGCCGCGTTCAGGTCCCGGTCCAGGGAATTCTCGTGCAGCCATTCCAGGATGACCTTCAAGGCCGCAGTGTGGTCCGGGAGGTCCCGCTGCTCTTTGATCAGGCTTGTGCCGTCCGCGTTCCCGGCGTGGAAGAGACTTCCGGAGAGACCGATCCCCTGGATTTCGCCTCTGAGGGCCAGCGTCTCCCGCTGTCCCATCCGGTACAGGGAAAACTTGATGCTGGAAGAACCGCTGTTGATCGTCAGGATCCTTTTTAACCGTCCATCTTCCATGGAGGCCTTTCACTTTCAAACAGGAGCGGTCTTAACACGCCCCCCCCTGACGAGTGCCGCGAAAATTCCCGCTGCCTTATTTACCGCTATTCCGTATCCCTGTCAAGTCACCTCCTCTGTTTTTGGGATGGTCTTTGACATGTTCAGCCGGAAATCGGACGACCAATTCAAATAGCACCGCTAACAAACCCATGCAGGCGAGGCGGTATCCGAACCCCTGATGGGGAACGCCGGACAATCCTCTCATGATCAAAGTTCAGGCCCTGGGACGGCGGACGACGCGGCGCGCCGTTTTTCGACCCAGCTTTTTCCTCGCTGACGGAGGCCGTCCATGAGACTGTAGAAGATCGGCACGTAGATCAGAGTCAGAAAGGTGGCCACGAAGAGTCCTCCGATGGCGACCACTGCGAGGGGGGAAAGCCTCTCCAATCCCAAGGCCCGCTGGGCGGCGATGGGGAGCATCCCCACGATGGTGCCGGCTGCGGTCATGAGGATGGGCCGGGTCCGGACCCGGACGGCCTGCTCGATGGCGTCCTGGATCTCCGCTCCTTTGGCCCGGGCCTTCTCGATGAAGTCGATGAGCAGGATGGAGTTGTTCACCACGATCCCCGCGAGCAGGATCATCCCCATGTTCGAGGGCATGCAGGCGTGCCGGCCCGTGATCAGGAGCCCCCAGGCCCCGCCGATCATGGCCAGGGGGATGGCGGACATGATCGTGACCGGGTTGGCCCAGGACCGGAAGGTGGGCGCCAGGGAGAAGAAGAGGAGGATCACGGCCAGGAGCAGGGCGCGCTTGAGTCTGCCCCCTGCCTCCTCCATGTTCTTGATTTCTCCTTCATGACTGATATAATAGCCCGGCGGGAGCGGAAGGCCGGAGAGGGCCTTCTGCACCCGTTCCTGGAGGTGTGAGATGGCGGTGGTCCCCCGGTACCCGTAGATGTCCACCGTGGGTTGCAGGTCCTGGCGGGTGAAGCGGGTTCGTGTCACTCCCTTTTTCACGACCGCGAGCTCGGAGAGCGGCGCCGGCCCCAGTTGTGTAGCGATCTGCACGGCCTTTAGCGCGGAAAGACTGTCCCTGGCCCCTTCAGGATAACGGACCCGGATCAGGTAGCCGTCCTCACCCGGGACCCGCAGGACCGAGGCCGGCCCGCCTTTGAGGGCCTCTGTGAGCTGACGGCTGATCTCCACGGGCCCCACGCCGTACCGGCTTGATTTTTCCACGTCTATGGTGAGAAGGAGTTGCCGCTTGTCCAGGGTCCAGGATCGCGTCACCGTGGTGAGACCCCGTACCTTCCGGAGCCGCTCCGCCGCTTGATCGGCCAGGGAGTCCAGGACCTTAGGATCGGGGCCGGAGATCATCACGTCCACGGGAGCGCTGATCGAGGAGAGGGGCGTGGCCCCGAAATCATAGACGTCCAGGGACTTGAGCCCGGGAATTCCGGCGGCCTGTTCACGGATATCATCCTCCAACTGCCAGATGGTCTTGTCCCGGTGAAAACGGTCCACGAAGTGCACGGTCATGAGTCCCTGCTGCGGGATGCGTCCGGTCCCGAAGCTGATGACGCCGATCTCGGATCCCACGGTCGTGGAGATATTCTCCATCCCCGGCATCTTCTTGAGAATTGCTTCGATCTTTTCCGCAGCCGCCTCGGTCGCGGACAGGGAGGCGTCGGATTCAGTCTCAAAGGCGATCTTGATGATCCCCGTGTCCATGGGCGGCATCAGGTCCCGTCCGGCAAGAGGTATCTGCTTCATGCTGACCACGAAGAGGACGATGATGGGGAGGATAAAGAGGATTTTGTGCCGCA
>MNYV01000145.1 GCA_001873285.1 Nitrospirae bacterium CG2_30_53_67 | reverse complement strand
CTCAATCTTTCTCCAGCTTTTTCTTCAGCTCCGCCAACAGATTCAAGGCCTGAAGGGGCGTCATGGTCTGAAGATCCAGTTCCTTGATCTCCTGTATGACCGGGTGCGGGCGGGCCGCAAACAGGTCGGGCTGATGCAGCGCTTTCTCCTTGTTTTCGGAGTGGGCGATCACGGGTTCTCCGGTCTCGTCGAGTTCGCTCTTCTCCAGATTGGCGAGCACCTCACGGGACCTCTCGATCACACCGGGTGGAAGGCCGGCAAGCCTGGCCACCTGTATCCCGTAGCTCTTGTCCGCTCCCCCATCCACGATCTTCCGCAGAAAGATAACCTGATCGTTCCACTCCTTGACTGCAATGTTATAGTTCCTGACCCCATTGAGGGTCATGGCCAGTTCGGTCAGTTCGTGGTAATGGGTGGCAAAGAGGGTTCGAGCCCGGATCCGGTCATGGATGAATTCAGCCACGGCCCAGGCGATGCTGATCCCGTCGAAGGTGCTGGTCCCCCGGCCGATCTCATCGAGGATGATCAGGCTCCGGCCGGTCGCGTTGTGAAGGATGTTGGCGGTCTCGTTCATCTCCACCATGAAGGTGCTCTGCCCGCGCACCAGCGCATCCGAGGCCCCGACCCTCGTAAAGATCCGGTCCACGATCCCGATCCTGGCCTCTCCTGCCGGGACGAATCCTCCCATCTGGGCCATGAGCACGATCAATGCCACCTGCCGCATGTAGGTGGATTTCCCGGCCATGTTGGGGCCGGTGATGATCAGAAGCCTCTGACTCTCGGTATCCATGACCGTATCGTTGGGGACAAAGGGGTCCGCGCCTTCCATGGCCTCGATCACCGGATGCCTCCCGTCCCGGATCACGATCCCTGTCTCCCCTGTAATTTCAGGGCGGACATAGCGGTTCTCTCGAGCGGCCTCGGCCAGGGAACTGAGGGCATCCAGGATAGCAAGGGCGCCGGCCGTTTTCTGTACGCGCGGGGCCTCCTTTGATACGCTCTCCCTCACCCGCGCAAAGAGCTCCATCTCCAATTCGATGATCCTCTCCTCGGCCCCGAGGACCTTGGCCTCGTACTCCTTGAGTTCGGGAGTGATGAAGCGTTCGGCATTGACCAGCGTCTGTTTGCGGATATAATCTTCGGGCACCTCGCTCAGATTGGACTTGGTTATTTCAATGTAGTAGCCGAAGACCTTGTTGTACCGAACCTTGAGATTGTTGATCCCGCTCCGTGCCCGCTCCTGGTTTTCCAGCCGGGCGATCCAGTTTTTCCCCTCCCTCCCGATGTTCCGGAGTTCGTCGAGTTCCCCGGAGTAACCGTCCCGGATCACCCTCCCCTCCCGTATGGTGTTAGGCGGGTCGTCGTGGATGGCCTCCTGAATCAGGCGGAAGAGGTCCTGCAGGTCATCGATCTCTCCATGCAGTTCCGCAAGGAGCGGGCTCTCCAGGCGGCCCATCATCGCCCTGATTACAGGAAGGGGGCTGAGCGATGACGCGAGGGCGAGAAGGTCCCGGGCATTGGCCACTCCGAGTGTGGCCCGCCCGATCAGGCGTTCCATGTCATGGACCTCTTTCATCTGGTCCCTCAGGTCATTTAGTGCCTGCGGGTTCTCAAAAAGCTCGGCAACGGCATCCTGACGTTTCCGGATCTCTTGGGGATCGAGCAGGGGGCTGAGCAGAAAGTTCCTGAGCGTCCGGCCGCCCATGGCCGTCCGGGTCCGGTCCAGGACCCCGAGAAGGGCGCCCCGTTTTCCCCCGTCCAGGTTACTTCGGACCAGTTCAAGATTCTTGATGGTGGAGACATCCAGGAACATCCGGTCGCCGTCTCTGAGGGCACGGATCCCAAGAATATGCGGCGCCGACCCTTTCTGGGTCTCCTCCGCGTAGCGGAGAAGCGCGCCGGCGGCCGCGATACCCAGGGCGAATTCCTCGCATCCGAATCCCTGAAGAGTGGTGGTATTGAAATGCCGGGTCAGTTTACGGTAGGCCTCGGATCCCTCAAAGGCCCACCCTTCCATATACTGTACCGGAAGCCGGGGATATTCCCGGAGGATCTGCTGCAGCAGAGGGGACCCCTTGATCTCCTCGGGGACGATCAGCTCCTTGGGCTCATAGGTTCCGAACCGGTCCAGGACGAAATCCGCAAGGTGCTCCCCGCGCTTTTCAGTCAGCAGGAACGCCCCGGTCGTGAGATCCAGGAACGACAGCCCGGCCCCGCCGTTCACCGCCGCCCATGAGGCAAGGTAATGATTTTCCCGTTCCTCCAGCATCCCCTGCTCCAGGACCGTGCCCGGGGTCACCACCCGGATCACCTCCCTTTTTACGATCCCCTTGGCCTTCCTCGGGTCTTCGACCTGCTCGCATACGGCCACCTTGAATCCCTGGCGGATCAGCTTCGCGATGTATGACTCGGCCGCATGGTAGGGGATGCCGCAGAGGGGGATGTCCATGCCCTCGGATTTCCCCCGCTTGGTCAGAGCGATCTGCAGGGCTCGGGAGGCTACTTTGGCGTCCTCATTGAACATCTCATAGAAGTCGCCCATGCGGAAGAAGAGGATCGAGTCCTTATACCGGGATTTGATCTGTGTGTATTGCCGCATCAGCGGCGTTAGGTCAGACACAAGAGATCTCCAAATATCAAGAAAAAATGGGCGCTGTCTTTTTTTCTTGATGGCTGGATGATCATAGAATATGGAGGCGGATTTGTCAATGAAGAGGAAGAGGGTACAATTTTAGAATTTCTATCTCGGAATTTGGGGCGCCCCCCCCGAAACAGCGATAGACCCGCCTAACATAGTCAGAATAGACCTTTCCTCTGCGGCTTTGGGTGAATTCCTGGTGATCAGTGAAACACTTGCACTGCATGGACTTATGATATCTCTGTACAGTCCTATCGCTGTTTTCGGGGGCGCCCGGGTGTGCGACAAATTTATGGGTAAATATTTCTCTGGTAGCGTCATTCCCCGACTCGATCGGGGAATCCACCCTTCGACAGGCTCAGGGTGACAATTGTCATGGTGAGCTTGTCGAACCATGGATTGTCCGGTCAAGCATGCCCTCCGATCCCCCGATCGGGGGGCCGGACAATGACAAACATATGTAACCCTGATTTGTACCCATAAATTTGTCGCAGACCCCGGGCGCCCTTCCAGCTTTACAAACCGCTGCTCTCCTGATATGATTTTGAATTCAGACGGGAAGAGGGCTCGAAAATGTACAGGACCAGGATTTATTACAAGGACACGGACGCGGGCGGCGTGGTCTACTATGCCAACTACCTCCGCTTCTTCGAGGCGGCCCGGACCGAGTTTCTGCTTGATCTTGGATTGAACCTGAACACATGGATGGATCAGGGCATCCTATTCGTGGTGACCCATGCCGAGGTGGACTATCTCTCGCCGGCCAGGTATGGAGACCTCCTCCTGGTGGAGACGGCATGCATTTCGCTGTCGGGCGCGCGGTTCGACCTTGGCTACCGAGTCTCCCGTGAAGAGGATCATCAGGCCATTGCGGCCGGCGCAACGAGTATGGCCTGCATCGGGAAGACTGGAAAACCGGTCCGCATCCCGAAGGAGATCCTGACGGCACTGAAGGACTCGAAAAAAGAGAAAAGATAACCACCCATGATCAGCCTTTCAGAAAATTCACGCATCATCCTGAAACAGCGTTACCTTGAACGGGATCCTCAAGGCAGGGTCTGTGAAACACCCGAAGAGATGTTTGCCCGGGTCGCCCGTCATGTGGCTGCGGCCGGAAGGCTCTACAGTAAAGGAAAAGACCCGGCTGAGATCGAACAGGACTTCTTTGAGGTCATGACCGATCTCGATTTCCTTCCCAACTCTCCTGCATTGATGAATGCCGGGACCCGGCTCGGACAGCTTGCCGCCTGTTTTGTGCTCCCGGTGCCGGATTCAATCCGAGGGATCTTCAAGGCGGTCTCGGAGATGGCCGTGATCCACCAGTCCGGCGGGGGGACGGGCTTCTCCTTTTCCAGGTTACGGCCCGAAGGGGGTGTGGTCAAATCCACCGGAGGGGTAGCCTCGGGGCCGGTCTCGTTCATGCGGGTCTTTGACCAGGCCACGGAGGTGGTCAAGCAGGGGGGGAGAAGACGCGGGGCCAACATGGGGATCCTCCGCGTGGACCACCCGGACATCCGGACCTTTGTCCAAGCCAAGGAGGACCCGGAAGCATTCACGAATTTCAATATATCCGTGGCCGTGACCGACCGTTTCATGAAGGCGGTCAAGAGCGGAAAGAGTATCCCCCTCATCAACCCCAAGACCGGCAGGATCGAAAGAGAAGAGAATGCGCCTGACCTCTTCGGCCTCATTGCCCGGATGGCGTGGAAGACCGGCGATCCGGGGCTCCTTTTCGTCGACGAGGTGAACCGGAAGAACCCGACCCCTGACCTTGGGGAGATGGATGGGACCAACCCTTGCGGCGAACTTCCTCTCTACCCTTACGAGAGCTGCAATCTGGGATCCATCAACCTCTCACATATGGTTCAAAACGGCCGGGTTGATTACAGGAAGCTCAAGAGAATCATCGGGATCGGCGTCCGTTTCCTTGACAATATCATTGACCTCAACCGATACCCCTTCTTTAGAATCAAGAGAATGACCCTCGCGAACCGGAAGATCGGTCTCGGCGTGATGGGATGGGCCGATATGCTGATCAGGCTCGGGATCCCCTATGATTCGGAGATTGCGCTCCGCCTTGCCGGGAGACTCATGCGCTACGTGACCTCGGAAGCAAGGAAGGTGTCGGCACAATTGGCAAGGGAGCGGGGCCCCTTCCCGAACTTCTCACGGAGCATTTATCCCGGAAGGGGGTTCCCGCCACTGCGCAACGCCACGGTCACTACCGTGGCCCCGACCGGGACCATCAGCATCATCGCAGGGACATCGAGCGGCATCGAGCCGCACTTCGCGGTCTCATTCGTCCGGCACGTGCTCGACGGGCGGGACCTCATCGAGTTCAATCCCCTATTCGAAGAGATGGCAGCAAAGGTCCTGACACCTCGGCTCAGGGATGAGATCATGGGCATCGGGAGCATCCGGAACGTCCGCTCCGTCCCCAAAGGGATCCGGGCCCTCTTCAAGACCGCCATGGACATCGCTCCGGAAGATCATCTCAAAATCCAGGCGGCGTTTCAGCGTTATACGGACAATGCCGTGTCCAAGACCGTGAACCTGCCCGAACAGGCCACGGCCGATGACGTGAAAAAAATCTATCTCATGGCACACGCCCTCAAATGCAAAGGCGTGACCATTTACCGGTACGGGAGCAAGGGGACCCAGGTCCTGAACCTCTTGAAACAAAAACCCGGCAGCCTGGTCTCCGTGGACCAGGAGTTCAACGGCTATTGCCGGGTCTGCGGGATTTGAGTGGCCCTATTCGTAAATACGGTGGCATTTGAGTGTTGTAGAGCGGCCTCATCATCGTATCGCTCCCTGCGCCGTACCACAGGGGGTACGCCTCAGTCGCGCGCCTTGATGAGACCGCTCTACAACCCTCTCGGTGCGTCACAGTATTTACGAACAGGGCCACTAAGGACCGGGGACATTCAGAAGGATGGTTCCGGGATTTTGCTTGAAACGGATCCGGGGCTTCTGATAAGATCCTTTTTAATTTGAAAATCAACCTATGGAGCAGCCGCCGATGAACAAAAAAAATATTTTGAGCGTTTTTGAAGGAAAACCCTTTAACACGGATGAAGCCAAGAAGATCGCCGTTGCCCTGGAGCGCCAGGGGTTCCGGTTTTATCATGGGATAAAAGACCGGGTCACGGGAAAACAGGCCCGTACGGTCTTCGAGAAAATGGCCGAGGAAGAGCAGAAGCATGTCTCGGACATCGAATCCATGATCACGGACCCGAATTCCGAGGGGTATCCGGACCCGGCCGTTGAAGAGATTGTGCAGCGCTATTTCGAGGGTTATATGGAGGGAGGAATCTTCCCCGAGGGCCCGGATGCGGAGAAGGCGGCGCTCAACCTCAATGACGAGATCCAGGCCGTGAAACTCGCCTCAAATTTTGAAAAGGACGCCGTAGCCTTTTATTCCGAGATGGTCCGGATGACCCAAGATCCGGAAACACGGAAGGCCTTCTCAGATCTGGTCGAGTTTGAAAAGGGCCACGTGCGCACATTGGAAAGCCTCCTGAAAGTCTTGAAGCGGTAAGATGGAAGAATATTTAGAAATTGTCGATGAGAAGGACCATGTGGTCGGCAAGGCCCTCCGGTCCGAATGCCATGGGAACCCCTCCCTCGTGCACCGGGTTGTCCATGTCCTGCTGGTCGACGAACAAGGACGGATCCTGCTGCAGAAACGCTCGCCGGCCAAGGATATCCAGCCCGGTAAATGGGACACGTCCGTGGGCGGCCATCTGAATATCGGCGAGGACTACGAGACTGCGGTCTGCCGCGAGATGAAAGAGGAACTGGGGATCGAGGGCCGTGACCTCTCGTTTCTTTACGCCTATCCGCTTAGAAACCCGGTCGAATCCGAGAATGTGCGGACCTACCTCTGCCGGTACTGCGGAAAGATTGCATTTGATCCCGTCGAGATCACCGAGGTCCGGTTCTGGAACATGAAGGAGATCGAAAAGAGCATCGGGACCGGGGTCTTTACTCCGAACTTCGAAGAAGAATACGGGTATTATAAGGAGTCTCTGAGAAGCCATAGGTGATTCCCCATGATTGAGAAAATATATATTCTCACTGATATGGGTTCAAATCCTAAATACGAAATTCTAAACTCTAAACAATATCGAATGACAGAAAATCAAAATTCAAAACGATATGATCTAGAGGAACGGACTCTGAATTATGCAAGGCGAACTATTGAGTTCGTAAATGAATTGCCGAAGACGTTGACCAATAATGAAGTCATAAAACAATTGGTGAGATCGGCAGGGTCGGTGGGAGCGAATTATATTGAGGCTAATGAGTCATTAAGTAAAAAAGATTTTATAATGAGGGTGAAGATCTGCCGAAAGGAAGCAAAAGAGACTCGTTATTGGTTAAAACTTGTCGATTGTAATAAAGAAACTGAGAAAACAAATCACTATCTAATTCAGGAAGCCACCGAGCTTATGAAGATTTTTGGAGCCATCCTGGAAAAAACAAAGTAGAGAAGGCAAAAAGTTCAGAATGGTTTGGAACATTTGTGTTTGGAATTTTGATTTTGTTTAGAGTTTAGATATTAGAGTTTAGAGTTTGATTTTACGGGAGGGGATTCGGTGCTGGTGTCCGGCCCGGACTTCAAATCCGGTGGGGCGGCTTAATACCCCGCCTGGTGGGTTCGATTCCCGCCCCCTCCCGCCATTGACTGACCCATGACCGGCGACCTTTCACCGGCCCCAATTTTTTCTGTTTTCACACCCCACTTTTTTCTTGACATCACTAAGTATTGTAGTATATTGGTCAGCCATATACAACATGATGCGATTTCTGTGAAGATGCTGTGAATATCCTGTGTGCATTTTGAGGCGATCCTGTGGAATAAATAAGAAGTCATTGAGGGGGTGGAAATGGTTATGAAAGAAGCCATGGGGATGGGCGGAGAAGTTCAAAACCAGGACGGATTGGATCTGATTCCTGTCTTATCCTGGAACCGCGACCACTTCATGCAGGCCCTTCTACTTGAAAATCATGGCAACGAGGAGATGGCGGCCATGATCAGCCGGGATATCGAGCAGGAATTCTGCCGGATGAACGGAAAGTCCGTTCCGCATGCGGTCATGCAGAAACTGATCGAGGCCAAACTGCTGAAATACGGAATCAAACGCATGCCTCCATTGGTCTTCCCCGTGCCCAAAGCCAAGGAGGAGAAGCTGACTCTCTATCCGAACGCCATCAAGGTCCTTGAGCGGAGGTACCTGAAAAAAGACGATCAGGGGAAACCGATCGAGGAACCACGTGACATGTTCCTCCGTGTGGCCAAGAACATCGCGGAGCCCGAGAAGATCTATGACAAGAAGGCCAACGTGCCGGAAAAGGCAAGACTCTTCTACCGGTTGATGACCGAACTGGAGTTCCTTCCCAACTCCCCGACCCTGATGAATGCAGGCCGTGAACTGCAGCAGCTTTCCGCATGTTTTGTCCTTCCTGTGGATGATTCCATGGAAGGAATCTTTGATTCCCTGAAACATGCGGCCCTGATTCATAAGTCCGGCGGGGGGACCGGGTTTTCGTTTTCCAATATAAGGCGGAAGAACTCCAAGGTCGGTACCACAGGGGGCGTCGCCTCAGGGCCCGTTTCGTTCATGCGGATCTTCAATACGGCCACGGAGCAGGTCAAACAGGGAGGGACCCGCCGCGGGGCCAACATGGGGATCCTCCGCGTGGACCATCCGGACATCCTCGAATTCATCCATGCCAAGAAGCACGATGGGAGTCTCAATAATTTCAACCTCTCTGTGGGAATCACCGAAGCATTCATGAAGGCGGTTCAATCCGGGTCGGACTGTGAGCTCATCGACCCCTGCACCAGAGAGATCACAGGAACCCTGAGCGCAAAAAAGATCTTCGACGAGATCGTCAATCTGGCCTGGCAGAGCGGAGATCCGGGGATCGTCTTTCTGGACCGGCTGAACCGGGACAACCCCACGCCCCAGCTCGGAGAGATCGAGTGCACTAACCCATGCGGTGAGCAGCCCCTTCTCCCCTACGAGGCCTGCAATCTCGGGTCCATCAACCTGGCCAGGATGGTCAAGACCGAACATGGGACGCCCGTGGCGGATTATGATCGCCTTAAAAGGGTGGTCTGGACCTCGGTCAACTTCCTGGACAATGTCATCGACATGTCCAGATTCCCTCTGAAGAAGATCACCGAGATGGCGCAGGGAAACCGGAAGATCGGCCTCGGCGTCATGGGATGGGCCGATATGCTGATCGCCCTCCGGACCCCCTACAATTCCGAGGCGGCCATCAAGACCGCGGAAAAAGTCATGTCCTTCATCCAGACCGAGGCCCGGGCCGCCTCCGCGGACCTGGCTGAAAAACGGGGTGTCTTTCCCAACTTCAAGGGGAGCATCTATGACCGGGAAGGGATGCCGAGGGTGCGAAACGCCACCACCACGACCATCGCCCCCACCGGGACCCTCTCCATCATCGCCAACACGTCATCGGGAATCGAACCGATCTTCGCCCTCTCCTACTACCGCAATGTCATGGACCATGACAAGCTGATCGAGGTTAATCACGCCTTTCAGCAGGAGGCCAAGCGCCGCGGATTTTATTCCGATGAACTGATGGAGAAGATCGCCCGAACCGGAAGCATCCAGGGGATGACCGAGATCCCCCAGGATGTGCGGGAGATCTTTGTGACCGCGCATGACGTGCCCCCTTCGTTCCACATCCTCATGCAGGCCGCATTCCAGAAATATACGGACAATGCCGTGAGCAAGACCGTGAACTTCCCGCATCATGCCACGATCAAGGATGTGGAAGAGGTCTACCTCCGGGCCTATGAGAGCGGATGCAAGGGGGTCACCATCTACCGGGACGGGAGTAAGGGCGAGCAGGTCCTGAACCTGAAACAGGATGACAAGAAAAACGGCAACGGGGCCAAGCCCGCTGTCGAACCGGCCGAACTCGTGATGCCCAGGGAAGAAGTGAAGGCTCAGCCGATTGCGGGAGCCAGGACCGCGGTAGAAACGTTTCTTCCCAGGCCCGAGATCCTGGACGGATTCACGGCCAAGATGAAGCTGGCCCATGGGACCCTCTATATCACCGTCAACGAACTGGATGGGAAGCCCTTCGAGGTCTTCGCCACCATCGGGAAGTCGGGACAAAGCACCATGGCGAAGACCGAGGCCATCGGACGCCTCGTGTCTCTTTCGCTCCGGTACGGGGTTCCGGTGGAAAAGATCGTGGAACAGCTCAAGGGGATCGGCGGGGAACACCCGATCTTCCAGAAGGACGGTCTGGTCCGTTCCATCCCCGACGCCATCGCCCGGATCCTGGAGCGGCGGTATATGAAAAAGAACGGGAAAAACGGCATACACACCGAGGTGGATCTTCTCTCCATCACTGCCGATACCTGCCCTGACTGTGGGGCTTCCGGGAGCATGGAACGGTCCGAGGGGTGTCTGAAATGCCTCGCCTGCGGTTACTCAAAATGCGCATAACCTGATCTCAGGGGATGTGGTTGGCTCAGGGCATCGGGGGGTCTTCCGTGAGGGGGACCCCCCAAAAATTCTCATAGGTCTTATAGGACTTATATGACCTATATAAAAAAACAAAACCCAAAAGCAAAGCTCATCGAGGCCCATGGCGGTTACCGTAACCTGAAATCGTATCAGATGGCGGAGATCATCTATGATGCGGCGGTGGCGTTTTGTAATCGATTCATCGACCACGGTTCGCGTACCCGTGACCAGATGGTGCAAGCGGCGCGGAGCGGCAAGCAGAACATTGCCGAGGGGAGTATGGCCTCGGGTACATCGCGCAAGACCGAGCTGAAGCTGGTGGGCGTGGCGCGGGCGAGTCTTGAAGAGCTGTTGCTTGACTGCGAGGACTTTCTGCGCCAGCGAGGACTGTTGCTTTGGGGAAAGGAGCACCCGAGGGCGCGGACTGTGCGGAAGCTCGCGCATTGTCAAAATAGGTCCTATGCGACCTATAGGACCTATATTGAAGCTGAAGCCCCTGATGTGGCAGCCAACACACTGATTTGCCTGATCCACCAGGCGAACTACCTGCTTGATCAGCAGCTTCGACAGTTGGAGGAACGTTTTTTAAAAGAGGGCGGCTTCACCGAACGGCTCTATAACAAACGCCTTGAGGTCAGAAGCGCACAAAAAAGAAAGTGAACGACGATCCCCAATTTCAACGGCGTGCGACATGGATCAGAAACCGGCGTTCCGCTCTACGAGTCGTAGACATGCTATGCGGATCAGTCTAATCACTGTTCGGCGAATCATAAAATGTTTTTTCAACAAACACTGGAGAATTACATGACAAATCAAATTGCACTCTTTAATCACAAAGGTGGAGTAAGCAAAACCACATCAACCTTTAATTTGGGTTGGATGTTAGCAAGAAAAGGCAAGAAGGTTATCATCGTTGATTGCGACCCACAATGTAACCTCACGGGAATGGTTTTAGGATTCAAGAAATCAGAAGAATTTGACGCGATTTATAAAGCAAAAGGGATACGAAACATTCGCGATGGATTAGCACCAGCTTTTGAATCTCGGCCGACAGCTATTGAACCTGTCATATGCGAAAAAATAAAAGGGCAGGCAAATATGCTCTTACTACCGGGGCACATTGGGCTTGCGGAATACGAAGTAACATTGGGTATAGCTCAGGAATTGTCGGGTTCCTTAGTCACGCTCCAGAATTTGCCAGGATCGCTCCGTCATTTATTCAATATTACCGCTGAAAAATATAACGCTGACATTATCCTTATTGATATGAGTCCAAGCCTTGGACCAATAAACCAGAACTTGTTAATGACAAGTGATTATTTCATTATCCCTATGGCACCGGATTATTTTTCAGTAATGGCGACGGATAGTCTTGCGTCTATATTGCCAAAGTGGGCCGGTTGGTCGAGGCAGGCGAAATCACAATCTGTACTTCAAAAAGCAACATATCCATACCCTGATAAAAATCCCAAATTTCTCGGTACTATAATTCAGAAATATCGGTTAAGAGGTGGGAAGACGCCTTCTGCAGCCTTTCAAAAATGGATAGATGAAATTGAAATAGGTGTAAAAACAAGGCTTGTTCCGGTTCTAAAAGAAAATGGTATGCTTCTTACTGATAGAATATATAAAAACGCCGGGGTGCAGCCAACAAAGCCTTTGATCCAAATGTCAGATTTCAATAGTCTAATTGCTCTTTCACAGAAGCATAAAGCACCAATTTTTGACTTGACAGATAAACAGCTTGAGCAAAGAGGAGTAGTTTTAGAGATAACAAAAAAATCTATGAAGCGGTTTCTCAAACTATTCTCAGAGGGGGCCGATCGCATTATTACTATAATTGACAATGCATAAAGCAATTCAACAATTCCGGTCAAATATTGAGCGTGTGCGTAGCCTCGGGGGGCTTTATATGTCACTCACTCGGTTGACAACGCCTATTGTCGATGCGTCTGACATTCTGCGTTCACAAATAGTACTGACTGTTAGTGCTCTTGACCATTACGTTCATGAGATTACGCGTCTTGGTATGCTTGAAGTTTTTAATGGATTAAGACCAGCTACAAGTTCTTTCCGCCGCTTTCAAGTTACCATAGATTCAGCAATGATAGGCTTAGGGATACCTGGTGATAGCTCTTGGTTTGAACAAGAAATCAGAGAAAAACACAGTTTCCTTGCCTTCCAGCACCCTGATAGAATCGCTGATGCCATCCGACTATTTTCATCCTGCGAACTTTGGCCTTCAGTCGCTTCCAAATTTGGATTGTCTGTTCACGATGTAAAAATCCATCTTCGTTTAATTGTTGAACGTCGTAATATAATTGCGCACGAAGCTGATTTGGACCCAAGTTACCCAGGAACTTATTGGCCGATTTCTCATAGTGACGTGGAGAATGCTGCTACGTTCATCGAAAAGTTATGTGAACACATTCACGCTTGGGTTGTTTAGTCATACCACGGGAAAAGCCGGGGAGGGGCGAGAGGGTCACATCTTTTAAATTGACAAACAGATCTGGTTTGCGTTTGAAGGTTTATTACTTTGACCCGGCCATTGAGAATGCGATATTCTGGAGCGGTATATCATTGTTAGACTCATCGGTGTTGATTGGCCGTTTGCCGATGGCTCGTAGAGGAGAAGAAGTTGTCAAGATGAAAGATTCGACCCTCAACGCTCTCCATTGTCGTCTGCGTCTGTGTTTTCTTCTAATAATGACATTTGTGATGGATCAGAGGCGGGTATGTGTTCAAGTACCTCTATAATTTCATGACTTGATTTTAGTTCTTTATTTTCATACCACTGCCGTGTTTGTAATCTTACACGCAAACAATCATTTTTACCAAACAATATTTGTCTATCTTCAATCTTTTTTAAAAAAATAATGTCCGATATAGATACAAAGTATTTCCCGCTACCATCAGTCACTTTCCATTTATTGCCTTTTTGAAATGCTAAATTTAGGATTCGAAGAACAATTTCAGATTCCGAGATTCTTTCACCCTCTCTTTCTTCCGGCACCCTGAAACATTCAATTTCACTTTCTGTTACCTTGATTGTCTCTCGACCACCATGAATAAATTTGAGTACATCAATACCCTTATCTTTCAAAGGTCTGACAATACGCGATATAGCACTTCTTGCTCTAAAATTATTGTATATATCATATACGTCTTTCTCAACCTCAATCGGTTCTATATTATCAAACTCCAGTTTTACTTTAGTGGTCTGACTGATTTTGATTACATTCTTTGGTTTTGCTCCCTTGCTATCTTTAACAAGCTGGAATATTCCATATGCTCCGGAAATTCCCAAGAGAGTAAGAAATGTAGTTATTGCTGTTGCATCAGGGCCGCTGAAGATTTCAACAAATTTCTCATAAAACTTTGTCGCTATTTCCAATCTGACGAGAAATGAACCTCGTTCAATGTCAGCACTTACACGAAGAGATACCTCCATTCTGCCCTGCGTAATATGCCTGTTTGTCTCATCAATTAAATCTCCCAAAGCAAGCAAAGACGGAGCCAATTCACGGACATCGATAGTCCCATCTTCTACGGCTTCACCGTCATAGGATATTTGAAACGTAGCGTTCTTGTGCATATCATTGCCATTGGGTTGATTAAAGAAAGATATATTCATATTTAACATAAAATAAATCCAAAGTCTACTATTTAAATATTAATTACATTTAACCCAAACTATACCAAATTATTCCAAAATACCCCATTACCAAGAAATGGGTAGTGTCCTAATTTAAAATTTCATCCCATTTCCATACGTGGTCAGTCAATCCCGCTTCCATAGCGGGTGTAACTCTCAATGTGGCTTTGGGGTCAGACCTACACATTGCACTTTGTGTAGTGGTCGAGTAGACCGGTTACTCCAGATGCTGTAGGTTGATGTTTGTCTTCTCTGTTTCCGCCTGGTTTCCCGGCGGTGCCACAAGATCTCAACCATACATCCGTTGACCCCGGCCCCTCACAGAACCGTGCGTGCGCTATTTACGCACACGGCTCTTCACATGGTCATTCACAGAGCCT
>MNYV01000144.1 GCA_001873285.1 Nitrospirae bacterium CG2_30_53_67 | reverse complement strand
CCCCTGCCGTCCAACTTCTGCGCCTGAAGCGCAAGTTCCTCTGCCTTGCCTGCTGAGACAGGTCTATCCGGATAGCCCACGTACACAAGTTCCTCTACGCCGTCATCTGCCTTGCGTATGCCGAGCCCGCTCATCTTATCACGAGGAGTTGCGCCATAGAGTTTAAGAATAAGATTCTGCATCTCATAGATGCGTCCGCCTGTAAGATAAATCATCTCCCGCTGATAATTGCCGATGTTTTCTATCAGGAAGGGTCTTGCCTGCTGTTCAACAAGCCTTGCGCGGGCAACCTGAATCCCAACCTTTCCAAGTTCGCAGCCAATCCAGCGACAGTTGAGCCTTTCAGCAACAGCTAATGTTGTGCCAGAGCCGCAGAAGAAATCGGCAATAAGATTACTTGTACTGCTATGGCACTGTAAAATCCTTGTGAGTAAATCTTCTGATTTTTGAGTATCGTAATAAGTTTTTTCGGGATCGGTGGGGCTTGTTATCTTTTTGATGTCAGTCCACCAATCATTCACAGGCGTACCCAAAGGGTTAAGTTTGGCATTTTCTCCTTTTACAGCAGTCCTCCCCCTTTGAACAGTACCTTCCGAATATGGTCTGTATTGAGTATTGAAAATCCATTTGCGACCTTTGGAATACCAAAGAATATTGTCGTGTTTTCTCGGGTATTCGGTTGGTGGGGTTCCTCCACCGCTATAACAATAAATAATTTCATTTCGATATCCAATATCGTCTTTTTCAAGTCCTCTACCGAAAATTTCATCTAAAAGTATTTTGACATAATGAACTATATGATAATCTAAATGAACAATAATACTTCCATCCTCCGCCAGCAGTCTTTTCATCAACTGCAATCTCGGATAGAGCATATCAAGGTATGAGTCAGTCCCTCCTGCCCATGTGTCTTTGTATGCAAGGCGCTCAATGACAGAGGGTTCTTTGGCGAATTCAACCCCCCGTTCAAATCCCCCCTTGCCTCCCTTTTCTAAAGTGGGGTTGTTGTTGATGGTCATTTTGTGGGAGTAGTCTGCCTTTGAATCAAAAGGCGGGTCAATGTAGATGAGGTTGATCTTGCCTTCATAACCCTGCGACAATAGGGCCTGCATGGCAAGCAAATTGTCGCCCCATATCAGGCGGTTCATCTTCTGCTTGTCAATCTCAGCCTCACCAATGATGCCGTCTCTAAATGACAAGGGGAGCTCTTCCCTGCGGACCGGGTTGGGAATCACGACCTCTGCGGTTTGAAATTCTATATCCTTGGGATTCGGCGCACGGCGCGGCTTGCTGTCCCACGTCAGCCTTGCTGAATCTTTCTTGCGGATTTTCCCGTTATTGGCCATGATTTCATACCGGAATTTTTTTGAGTTGGTATGTTAATCTATCAGAGAAATGAAACTGAGAAAAGAACTTTATTCACTGCGAATGCTGAAGCATCAAAGAACGTCTTCAAGCTCGCGCTCCTCGAGAATGGCCGAAGACAGTTTTACGCCCTTGACTGAAAGTCTTAAACCCGGTCTCTTCCAGGACGGAATGCCATGCTTCGGTGATACCGGTACAATTTCAGCAATGGGTTTACCATGCCGCAAGACAACAATAACCTCCCCATCCTCGACGATAGAGAAAAGGCTTGAGGCATTTTTGCGAAATTCGGTGAATGATATCGTCTTCATCTGAAACCCCTCCATTCTGTACAACAGCGTACATTAAAAGAGCAGAATGTCAAGAGGGTTCTCTTATCCTCCGTGAGCGGGGAGACCGCCTTCATCTTCCAGCACCTTCAATGCCTGAAGCAATGCGTCGGCCTTGTGCAGGGTCTCAAGGTATTCCCGCTCCGGGTCCGAGTCGGCCACGATGCCGGCGCCCACCTGCACGTGGGCGCGTCCGTCCTTGATCACGAAGGTCCGGATGATGATGTTGAGGTCCATGTCTCCGTTGAAGCCGAGATAGCCGATGGAGCCGGTGTACGGCCCGCGCTGCACGGACTCGAGCTCGTCAATGATCTCCATGCAGCGCACCTTGGGCACGCCGGTGATGGTCCCTCCCGGAAAGGCCGCCCGGATCAGGTCAAACAGATCCTTTTTCTCATGGAGCCGCCCGCGCACATTGGAGACGATATGGATCACGTGGGAGTACTCCTCCAGCGCCATGAATTCATCCACAGAGACCGAGCCGTAATCGCAGACGCGGCCGATGTCGTTTCGTTCGAGATCAATCAACATGATATGCTCGGCCCGCTCCTTTTCATTGGTAATCAGCTCCGCGCTCATGGCCTGGTCACCCCTGGCGTCTCTCCCCCTGGGCCGGGTCCCGGCAATAGGGCGGGTCTCCACGATTCTCTGATGCAGGCGCATGAGCCGCTCGGGTGAGGAACTCACCAGTTGAAAACCTTCAAAGTCCATAAACGCCGCAAAGGGTGAAGGGTTGATCTCACGCAGGACCTTATAGAGACGAAAAGGGTCGAGGTCCCCGATCTCTGCGGTCAGCCGCTGGGAGAGGTTGGCCTGGAAGATATCGCCCGCCCGGATATATGCCTTGGCCCGGCGGACCATCTCCATGTAATCTTCTTTCCCCATATTGGCGGCTACGGTAAAGTCCTTGGGTCCGGCGTCAGACTGAGCCGCTCTTTTCGAAGCAGGCGTAATCACCCTCTGGAGAAGCGCCTTGAGTTGTTCCGCACCCCGGTTGTATGCCCGGACCCTTTCTTCCTCTGCATCCGGGCGCCTCCTCAGCATGGGGACATGGGCCAGGATGATCTCCCGCTCCACATGATCAAAGACCACCACCGTATCCACGAACAGGAAATAGAGGTCGGGAATCTGAAGATCATCCCTGGCCGTCCTGGGGATGCGCTCAAGGAAGTGGACCGCATCGTACCCGATCATGCCCACGGCCCCGCCGGTAAAAAAAGCAAGGCCTTTCATTCTGACCATCGGGGTTTCCTGAAGCAGGCGTCGGAGCTCGGAAAAGGGGTTCCCCTGGATCAGGGTCTCATAGAGCCCTTCACGAATCCGGATCTGGTCATGCTTGCTCTCAAAGACCCGGAAAGGGCGTGAGCCCACGAAGGAATACCGGCCGATCTGTGATGTCCCCTTGACGGACTCCAGAAGAAAAGAATCCCTCCCCTCATGGACGCGCTCAAAGACCGAAGGCGGGTCGAGCGTCCCCATGGGGATCTTCAGGAAGATCGGAACCGCCTTGGGGCCCCGGGAAAGGTTTAAAAAATCCTTGAGTGTGGGGGTGATCTCTGCTCTTTCGGTTGTGGTCTCCATAGTGTAGATAGAAAATTTGTTTTAGATTCAACCATCATCCCTATGGCGCCGCCTTGATCACCCGGCCGGGGACGAAGAAGTGCGGACCGCCGAGATGGATGAGAAACTCGGTGCCGGGCTCTCCGATCTTCCAGACTCCGTCGAAGATCCCTCGGGTTACCTCAGCCTTGAGGGCCTTACCGATAAAAAGGGTATGGTCCCCGGACGTATAGGCGCTTTCCACCCGGCACTCCACATAGGCCACGCATTCCTTGATATGAGGCGCTTCCACAAATTCTCCGGGCTCGGACGTTAGTTCTGTCTCTTTGAACTTGTCCACGTCCCGGCCGGAATGGGTGCCGCAATAAAAGACCTCTTTAATCAGATATTCATTTGGAACATTGATGACATAGGCGCCGCTCCGGTCAATGAGCTTGTGCGAATGGTGACCCTTGGCCACAGCGACGGCAAAGAGGGGAGGATTCTTGCTGACCGGCGTCTGCCAGGAGACCGTCAGGATATCGGTCTCCCCCTTACAGGCCGAGGTCACAAGAACCGTGCAGCCCAGGGTGAGAAAGCGGTACGCCAGATCAATCTTCTCCGGGATTTTCATGGTAATGACTCCTTTTT
The DNA here is from genome assembly GCA_001873285.1 of Nitrospirae bacterium CG2_30_53_67. Lineage (NCBI taxonomy): Bacteria > Pseudomonadati > Nitrospirota > Nitrospirae bacterium CG2_30_53_67. The sequence continues at coordinate 11,242 of MNYV01000144.1, read as the reverse complement.
TCACCCTCCCCTTTATCCCCTCCAGTCGAGGGAGGGGAAATTTTTCTATTGGCTATTTTCTATTTTTTCCCATCTCCTGACCCAGGGGACACTACGGCCAGGGAATATCTCGAAAGATCGATATACTTCCTGGCGATCCTCTGCACCTCCTTTGCCGTGACCTTCTCGATCCGTTCCGCATACTTCCGGTAGGCATCGAAGCCGTTCCCGTACAGTTCGTCAAGGGCCAGAGAGGATGCCATGGCCCCGTTGGTCTGGAGATCGATTTCAAACTGCCCGATCAGGTTCTTCTTGGAACGATCCATCTCGTCTTTGGAAACCTTTTCTTCACGGATGCGGCGAAGCTCGGCAATGATCCCTTCTTTTGCCTCGGCGAGTTTCTCCGGGCTGCAACCGATATAGGCCGCGAAGTATCCCGGATCCACACCCTCCTGGGTAAAGGAGGTCACGGCATAGGCCAGGCTTTTCTTGTCCCGAAGCTCCATGAAGAGCCGCCCGCTCTGCCCGGCCAGCACATTGTTCAAGACCTCAAGAGGATACCGGTCTTCGGATGTGACCGTGGCGCCGAGGAAACCGAGGATCATATGGGCCTGCTGGCGGTCCGCAGTCTCACGGCCTTCACGCACCTCATTCTGAGAAACCTCCTGTTTGATGTCCGGCTCGATGACCTTGTTTTTCTCCATCTTTCCGAAGAGGTCCTCGACCGCTCTGACCGCTTCCTTTTCCGTGATGTCTCCCACGATGGCGATCACCATCCGGTCCGGAGAGATCGAATCAAAATAGGCTTTTTCCAGATCCGTCTGCGAGAAGTCGGAAACCGTCTTCTCCTCTCCGATGACCCGCATTCGATAGGGGTGGGTCCGATACAGGGTCCTGCGGAAGAGGTTCCCGGCCCTCTGGGTCAGGATATCCTCCTGCTGTTTGATGTCGGTCAGGATATCCTGCCTGACCTTCTCCATCTCGGACGGATCAAAGGATGGATGCAGGAGGAGATCCGAAAGAAGATGCATCCCTCTAAAAAAATGCCGGCTCAAGATCGTGAGATCAGCGCCGAAGCTGTTCCGTCCGGAGAACCCGCTCACACTCCCGGCCATGTCCTCGATCTCCGCGGAGATCTCCGAGGCTCCGCGTTTATCCGTACCCCGATCCAGCATGGAGGCGATGAAATGATAGAGGCCGCTCGTGGCTTCGGTCTCGTAGCGCTGCGCACCCGGGAAGACGACCTTCACCGATACCGTGGGAACCGCATGATTCTCCTTGACGATCAGCCGGATGCCGTTTGCAAGGACAAGCTTCCGCGGCAGGCCCTCTTCCCCGGCTTTGGCCGGACGGGACGAATCGATGATCTTCCGGGTGATCTCTTCCACCATCCTCTTCAGACTTTCGGCATTGAGGTCCGTGCGCTGGTCTGGGGCAAGTAAAAGGGAAACGGTCAGATTCTCGGGCCTGAGATAGGTCCTGGCCAGGTCCATGATCTCCTGCGGTGTGACTGAGGCGATCCCCTTGAGGTAGGTTTTTTGATATAACGGGTCTCCGAAGTCGGATTCGTAATAACCGATCTTTCTGGCCTGGCCCTCCATGGACTCCTTGCTGTAAATGAAGTCGCTCTCCACATTGGTCCTCGCCCGGAAGAGTTCTTCCTCGCTCACCGGCTCCACCTGGAGGCGGTGAACCTGACGAAGGGTTTCCCTGAGGGCTTCTTCGATCTTCGAGACGTCCAGGGCTGCATCAATCAGCAGCATCCCCGGGTCTATGGGTGTGAAGGCATAGGAATAGATGCTGCGCACCAGTTCCTTTTCCCGCTTCACCTCCCGGTAGAGCCTGGAGGTCTCCCCCTGCCCCAGGATCATCCCGAGGAGGTCCAGGGCTGGATTCCGTGGATCGCGAAGATCGGGGATATGGTAGCCCATGTTCAGATAGGTCTGGGCGCTCTCCATCCTCGTGACCACAGCCCGGGTCTCTTTCTGCTCCGGCTCCTGCGGGACCTCATGCGTGAGATTCGGATTCGGGGCGTAACCGCTGAAGGCCTTCACAATCCGGGGAATCACCTCCTCGGCCTTGATGTCCCCGGCCACGATCAGGCTCATATTGTTCGGTACATACCATTGATGGAAATAGTTAAGGTATCGGTCCCGGGTAAGACCCATAAACGTCTTTTCGTAACCGATCACGGGCCTGCGGTACGGATGGGCCGTATAGGCCGTTTCGAACATCTTGATGCCCGCCACCTGGTCCTGGTCATCCTGCGACCGCTTGAGCTCTTCCAGTACCACCTCGGATTCCCTGGCCAGTTCGCCCGGATCAAATGAGGAGTTTTGGATGGCATCGGAAAGCACGTCCAGGCCCACATCAAAATACCGGCTGGCCAGGACGAGATGGTAGACCGTGTGGTCAAAGGAGGTATAGGCGTTGATGTTCCCCCCGGCGGTCTCTACCTCCCTGGCGATCTCCCCCACGCCCCGTTTTTTCGTCCCCTTGAAGAGCATATGCTCAAACACGTGGGAGATCCCGGCCTGGTCGTCCTGCTCATAACGGCTTCCGACCTTGACCCAGACCTGCAGGGCCACTACAGGAGCGGCATGATTTTCTGAGATGACCACGGATAAACCGTTATCCAGCACAATCTTGGTGAGACCCTCCATACGTAAAACCTCCTTGTATCCTGTAGAACCCGTGTCCTCGGCATTGCAAACCTCCGGGCGGATCAGCCCTGAAACAATCAGCGCCACTCCCCAAAACGTCCAAAACCTCAAAAATCTCCGAGTCATATCCCTTCCTCCGTTTTAAAACCCTCTAAAAATATTCCACCCTTAATCCGGGAATTTGTTAAGGGTGTACCATATCTGAAAAACACCGTCATATGCAATACCAAATTTTTTTTGACAGACCGCAGGTCATATTATAGAGTAGGGTCAGCTTTTTCAGATCACCTCCAAAAGCGTGGGCGAAAACATCAGGGGTCAAGGGTTCCAGTCTTTTTCTCCGGAGATTTTGCCTGCTTTTCAGTATTTCACTTGAACCCTTGGCCCCTTGATTCCTATAACCCTGGGGTGATGAAAATGAAAAAAAACAGGATCCTGGTCACATGCCCCAAGGCGATCCCCCCTTACCTGAAACAGGAAATCCTTGCTCTTGGTTTCCCGGTCCTGTCCGAGACGATCGCGAGCGTGGTTACGGAGGGGACCATCGAGGATACGTTGAAACTCAACCTCTTCCTCCGTACAGGGCACCGCGTGCTCTTTTTGATGAGAGAATTTGGTGCAAGAGATGCCGAAGACCTCTACAGGGGAATCTCAGGAATCCACTGGGAAGATTACATCGCTTCCGACGGGTACCTGTGCGTGACGTCCAGCGTGGAGAACCCGAACATCAGGGATTCACGCTATGTCAATGTCAAGTGCAAGGATGCCATTGTCGACCGGATAAAGCAAAAACGCGGCCGGCGGCCGGATTCAGGCCCTGAAAGAGACCGGACCGTGGTCCACCTCTACTGGAAAGGGGAACACTGTTCGGTTTATCTGGACACATCGGGGGAACCCCTTCCCAGGCGAGGATACAGAAAGATCCCCCTGAAAGCGCCGATGCAGGAGACGCTTGCGGCCGCCGTGGTCCTGACAACCGGCTGGGACGGCAACGGGAATTTTATCAATCCCATGTGCGGCAGCGGGACCCTGGCCGTTGAGGCCGCATGGATCGGATTAAACAGGGCGCCCGGTCTTCTGAGAAACAATTTCGGATTCATGCACCTTACGGGTTTTAATGCTTCCTTATGGAGTGCGCTTCGCCGGGAAGCAAAAAAACAAGAAAGAAAAACCCTGAACGGCAGGATCATCGCCACCGATATCAGCCGTAAAGCCGTTGAGGGCGCAAAGAAAAATGCAGCGCAGGCCGGGGTCGAGCATCTGATCGAATTCCACGTAGGCGACTATTCGGAAACTCCGGTCCCGGATGGCGGCGGCGTAGTTGTGCTCAATCCGGAGTACGGCGAGAGGATGGGAAAAACCGAAGCGCTCGAAGGCGTCTACAGGGGGATAGGGGACTTTTTCAAACAGAGATGCAAGGGCTATACCGGCTATGTTTTTACCGGCAACCCCGGCCTGGCCAAAAAGGTCGGACTGAAAGCAAAAAAGAAAATCCCCTTTTTCAACAGCGAGATCGAGTGCAGGCTCCTTGAATACGAGATGTATGAAGGGAGCAGGAAGATGAAAAAAACAGGCTCGTCACCACTCCCGCCGCCTTGACATTTTCGCCGCCTTCTGACTTAATTGAAATCAAGGATCGGATCAATCACTTTAATTGAATTTAGGTAAACCCCCGGCTTTGCCGGGGGACTCTTAGAGTTTGACCATTCCGGGAGTATGCAATTAACTGCAATGCTTTACCCCTCTCCCTTCCCCTCTCCCACAAGGGGCGAGGGAACTACCAGTGGGCCTTCCCCAGCCCTGGATGGGAGGGGATTGAGGGGAGGGTGTTTTTAATCGTTTGCGAATAGGCCCCTTTGAGGGGGCGGCAAACGTCAAGCCTCCGGCTTTGCCGGAGGTTGATGACTTGACGCTTCATGCTCATTGAGCCTTTGTCAAGGAGGTCTTTCATGGTCCGGAAATTATTCCATACGGAAAAGGATGTTTCGGCCCTGGTCCTTCGAGTCCTGCTCGGGATCGTTTTCTTCCCGCACGGGGCCCAGAAAGTCCTCGGCTGGTTCGGCGGTCACGGATTTGCAGGGACCATGAATAGTTTCACCGGTTCTCTCGGGATCCCTCCTCTCTTCGCTTTTCTGGCCATCATGGCGGAATTTCTCGGGTCCATGGGACTGATCGTCGGGCTGCTGACCCGGGTCGCAGCCTTCGGCATCGCCTCCGTCATGGTCGTGGCCGTATGGATGCTTCATTTCGGAAACGGCTTCTTCATGAACTGGTTTGGAACCCAGAAGGGAGAAGGGTTCGAGTACCATATCCTTGCTGCGGCCATTGCCATCGCCCTGATGATCAAAGGGGGCGGCCTCTGGTCGCTCGACAGAATTCTGTCAGAAAAAATGGGAAAGAGATGATTAGAGGATCCGGAGCAAGATCTTGCAGATCAGCCACGCCATGAGGATGCTCATGGGGAGTGTAAAGAACCACGCCAAAACGATCTTTCCTGCCACACCCCAGCGCACAGCCCTGATCCTTTGAGTGGCTCCGACCCCCATGATACTGGTCGAGATGACATGGGTCGTGCTGACAGGAAGGCCGAAAAAGCTTGATATGATGATGATCAGGCTTGCCGATGTCTCGGCCGCGAATCCGTGGACGGGCTGGAGCTTCAGCATCTGCACCCCGAGGGTCTTGATCACGCGCCAACCTCCTATGGCCGTCCCCACCCCCATGGCCATGGCGCAGACCAGGATGACCCAGAAGGGAACCTCAAGGGCCTGGAGGAAGCCCCCGCTGACCAGAGAGAGGGTGATGATCCCCATGACCTTCTGGGCGTCATTGGAACCGTGGGAAAAGGCCATAAAGGCGGATGAGACGAGCTGAAGCCTGCCGAAGACCTTGTTGATTTTACCAGGAGAGCGGGTCCCGAAGAATGCAAGGATTGCCTTCATCAGGCAAAAGCCTCCCAGAATCCCCAAGACCGGAGAAATTAAAAGCGCCAGAAAGATCTTGGTCAGTCCCGCATACTCCAGAATCCCGATCCCCTTGAAGGCCACGGCCGCGCCCATGAGGCTCCCGATCAGTGCATGGGAGGCGCTCACAGGCATCCCGATCAATGTCATGGCCGCATTCCAGAGAAAGCTCGAGATCAGGGCCGAACCCACCACGATATTGGTGACGGAATCCGGGGCCACGATTCCGGAGCCGATGGTCTTGGCCACGGCCGTGGAGGAAAACGCCCCCAGGATATTCATGATGGCGGAGAGGATGACTGCCTGTAAAGGGCTGAGCACCCGGGTGGAGACCACCGTGGCAATGGCATTGGCAGAGTCATTCCAACCGTTGCTGATATCAAAGAGAACGGCCAAAATCACGATGATAAGAATAACTTCAAGCATATTTTAAGACGATGCTCTCGAGGATATTGGCCACATCCTCGCAGCGGTCCGATGCATCTTCAAGATGTTCATAGATCTCTTTCCATTTGATGATCATCAAAGGGTCCTTGATGTCATCAAAGAGTTGTCCCAGGGCATCCCTGAAGATCCGGTCCACCTTGTTTTCCAGCCGGTTGATCTCAATACAGGTGTCGGAGACAAAGGAGTATTTTTTTTCTTTGAGATAACCGATGGTCCGGACAATGGCTTCGGTGGTCTTGTGGAGCGTCTTTGCCAGTTCAAGGGCCTGCGGGGTGCCGGCCTGTATCCTGAAAACGCTTAACCGATCCACGGCCCCCCAGATCAGGTCCAGGACATCGTCCAGCCGGGCCGCCAGGGTATGAATGTCCTCCCGGTCAATCGGCGTGATGAAAGTCATATTCAGCCTTTTCATGACCTCGTGCGTCAGGGTATCCCCTTTCTGTTCGAGGTCGTAGATTTTTTTGATCTTTTCTTCCAGGAGGGAAAAATCGGCAAAAAGATCCACGAGATGAGAGGACGCCTCATTGACATTATCCGCTGCTTGATCAAATATTTCAAAGAAATCGACCTGCTTGGGGAAAATTTTCATGTTTTTTACCTTATCGGGAACACCAGGCGCCGGATGAGGCCTGCCGGCTTTCTTTGTTATTTGTTTCAGATATTCTGAAAGACGAGAAGATATTAGCTGATCAGGTCCCTCCCGTCAAGGTATAATCACAGTTTAATGAAAATCATTTTTAAAATCCCTGCCGGATCAGCGCATCTCTTGCCGGGGATTGGGTCTGCGACAAATTTATAGGTAAATATTTCTCTAAGAGTGTCATTCCCCGACTCGATCGGGGGACCGGACAATGACAAACATATGTAATCCTGATGTGTACCCATAAATTTGTCGCACACCCCAGGGGATTTAAAAGAATTGACAAAACAGGAAAAATAAAATAGCCTGCGCCCATCCATGTGTATGGGTGGGCGCCTTAGTGGCCCTATTCGTAAATACGGTGGCATTCGAGTGCCGTAGGGCGGTCTCATCGGCGTTCCGCTCCTTGCGGTGTACCAGAGGGGTACGCCTCGGTCGCGCGCCTTGATGAACCCGCCCTACGACCCTCTCGGTACGTCACCATATTTACGAATAGGACCGCTTAGTTCTTCAAGGGATGGATGTTTTTATTATATTTTTAAAAAGGGTAAAGAATATGAAAATTCAAAAAGAATCGCATGTCACTATGGATTATCAACTGAGCCTCAAATCCGGGGAGGTGGTGGACAAATCCAAGCCCGATGAACCGATCGAGTTCATCTGCGGCTATAACCAGATCATCCCCGGTTTGGAAAAGGAATTAATGGGCCGGGAAGAGAACGACTCTTTTCAGGCAGTGATCCAGCCGGAAGATGGGTATGGGGAGCATGTTCCCGAACTGATCCAGAAGGTCCCGGTCAGCCATTTCTCTGAGGATTTGGAGCTCAAGGTCGGCATGACCTTTCAATCCAGGTCTCCCCAGGGGATGCCTGTGACCTTTGCGGTGACGGCTATCGAACAGGACATGGCGGAGATCGACCTGAACCATCCCCTATCCGGGAAGACTTTGGTCTTTGATATCGTGATCAAATCCGTCAGAAAGGCTTCTCAGGAAGAGATCGATGAGCTGAACAGCATGTCGTCCTGCGATCAGGGTGACGCTTCGCAATGCGGAAGCGGATGCAGTTGCGGCGGTTAGACCCTGAAAATTCGACCCGGGATACTGAATTCTCGAAACAGATAACTGCAAGATCATTACTTCTAATCAATATTCCAGGAGCAGATTATTGGTGCGGTTGATTAGTGCTTGGATTCGTAAATATGGTGACACATTTTTGTGTAGCAAGATCCGGTTAAATGCTCACTCAGTACTCAGTCCTGAGTTCATAGGTTCGTAATCGAAATTATGAATTGAAGGACTTAGTTTTTCTTCCATCTGCTCGAGCTTTTTCTGATAGGCATATTGCTGTTTATTGAGCTTTGCGTTCAGAAAATGTCCTATCAGCATGAACTTCACGTGATTCAGACCTTTGCCTCTCCATAAACAGGCTGCGCAAGAAGAGTTTAAAAAAAACTCCCGGAGCTTGTGGAAGCCGTCTGCCTGAAGAACCAGAACCATTTGCCGGTTCGTCTGATGTTTCAGGACGAGGCTCGCTTGGGTCGGATGAGCGATCCCCGTTCCTGCTGGGCGCCGGCGCCGTTAAGGCCCATGGTGAACCTGGCGCTGGTGCGGGAATTCAAGTATGAGTACGCGACTGTGAGTCCTTGGGGCCGTGGATTAAAAGTCTCAACTTGATTGCAAGTTAGAATAAGAAGCGGATCGGTCATGTCCGGCGTTCGAGTGCGGCGCTCTTGGTTTCCGGGATCTTTCTTCCGAAGATCCGGGTCAGATAGATGCTGAGTTCGTACATGATGACGAGAGGGATGGCCATACAGGTCTGGCTCACCGGGTCCGGAGGGGTGAGGATCGCTGCCACGATGAAGATGATGACGATGGCGTGTCTTCTTTTTTTGGCCAGCCCCTGGGAGGTCACGAATCCGATTCTGCTCAGAACGACCATGATCAAGGGGAGTTGGAAGACGAACCCGAAAACCAGGGTCATCGAGATATAGAAACTGATATAGCTTGCAATATTGATGGTGGACTGAAGTGTGGGATCAAAGCTGAGAAAGAACTCGGTTCCATAGGGGAGGATGACCAGGTAGCAAAGGCCTGCGCCGAGCAGGAAGAAGAGGCTCCCCATGATGATAAACGGCAGGACATATTTTCTTTCTTTCTCCAGGAGCCCCGGCGCCACAAACATCCACATCTGGTAGAGGATGACCGGGATCGAGAAGAAAAGACCGGCGTAGACCGATACCTTGATATGGACAAGGAAGGGTTCCATCAGGGAAAAATACCTGAGCGGCTCGTTTTTCATGGATTTCTTGATCGGCGCCTGGACAAACTCCAGGATTTGGAATCGGAAGATATAGCATACGATTGAGGCGGCCACGATGCAGATCGTCATCTTGATCAGCCTGGAGCGGAGTTCCACCAGGTGTTCGGTCAGGGGCATTTTTTTGTCTTCAATCATGACCTCAACCCAAGAATTTCACGGGATATGGACGGAGGATCCAGACTCCCATGAATGATATAAAATAAAAAACATCCGGCTACTCTTTTGCACCCATGGCCTCTTCCGCTGCGACGGCGATCTCCTCGAGGTCATGGTCCTGAACCGTTCTCACGTCCAGAATGAATCGGTTTTTTCTAATCCGTCCGATGACCGGGGGATCGGCAAAGCGGAAGGACTCTTCGATCTCGTTTACAGAAACCTTCGATGAGTAAAGGGAGACCACCCAAGTCGGGATGGCGGCTTCCGGTGAGGCGCCGCCGCCGACCTCGGAGACATCCTGCTCGACCTCGATAACCAGGGCGTCTCCAATTCTGGATCGGATCATCGCCGAAAGTTTTTCGGCCCTGAATTTCAGCTCGCCGGCCGGCAGGGTCATCATTCTCAGTGCGGGGATCCGTTTCAGGGCTTGGCCTGGGTCCATCCATTCCCGCAAGGTCGATTCCAAGGCCGCAAGGGTCATCTTATCGACCCGCAGGGCCCTGGTGAGCGGGTTTTTTTTGATTTTGTCGAGGATGGCTTTCTTGCCGGCCAAGATCCCGGCCTGCGGCCCGCCCAGAAGCTTATCCCCGCTGAACGTCACCAGATCGACACCTTCGTCAATGGATTCCTGCACCGTGGGTTCCTTTTTTAATCCGTATTCAGAGAGGTCGATCAGGCTCCCGCTCCCCAGATCCTCCACGAGCGGGAGGTCGAATTCGAGGGCGATCTCCTTGATCTCTTTGCGGGAGACCTCCAGGACAAACCCTTTCATTTCAAAGTTGCTCAAATGGACCCTGAGCAGGCAGGCGGTTTTCGGGCTGACGGCATTCCGGTAATCCCTGGGGTGGGTCTTGTTTGTGGTCCCCACTTCGATCAGGGTGCAGCCGGATTTCCTGATCACGTCAGGGATCCGGAATGAGCCGCCGATCTCCACGAGCTGGCCCCTGGAAACGATGACCTCTTTGTCCTCGGCCAGGGTGTTCAACGCAAGGAGTACGGCGCCGGCATTGTTGTTGACCACCAGGGCCGACTCGCTGCCGGAGAGCCGGCAGAGGATCTCTTCCACGTGGCTCTCGCGCGAGCCGCGTCTCCCTGTTTCAAGATCATACTCCAAGTTGGAATATCGGGACGAGACTTCCGCTACATGGTCCATGGTCTCCTGGGATAGGACCGAGCGGCCAAGATTGGTATGGATGACCACGCCCGTCGCGTTGATCACCGGCCGGAGTCGGCAGCGCCCCAGGGTCTTCATGGACTCCATGACGAGCGGAATGATCATCATCAGGCCGGTTTCCTCATCGGACATCGGAAATCCGGAGAGGATTTTCTCACGGATCCGGTTGAGGACACTCCGTATGGCATCCAGGATCAGCCATCTCGGCGTTTCCTTGAGCGCCTGCTGGATGTCCGGGGCATTCAGGACGGTTTCAACGGCGGGTAGATTCCGAAGTTTTTTGTTTCCTTGATTCACTCTTGGTTCCTTGTTTGATCCTCGGCGGCATCTCCCAAATGAGTTCTTAAGGTCTCCCTCCGGCTGTTCAGATTCATGTAAAATACCCTATCGCGCACATTCAAGTCAAGATGGTTCCGCGGGGATGTGCGACAAAAATGTCTGTCCTTCGATCCCCCGATCGGGCCTGTCCTCCGACTTGATCGGGGGATCGGAGGACAGGGCCAACCGGAGCATCCACTCCTTATGTTTTGTCTGGATTCCCCGATCGAGTCGGGGAATGAGTGTTAGAGAAATGGTTACCTATAAATTTGTCGCAGACCCGGGCGGAACCCTAAATCAGCGATAGAAAATCATTAAGAACAAAAAACCCTCTTGGTTTATAGGTTTCTGGTGAGTATAATACTCACCTGTAAGGTGAAACCGCCAACCAAAAGGGGTGATGAGATGATACAACAAACCGTGTTTCCTTTCAAGTTAGAATCGACATCCGAGGCTTTAACGGCCCATGGGGGATTATCCCTGCTCTCCGAGTTCAATGAGGGTCTTGGCCTGAAAGCCCTTGTGGAGTCCCAATTGCCGCAGCCCGGCAGCAATCGGGGATATTCTCCGTCGGTTTATGT